>NZ_CAXYKL010000240.1:0-5406 GCF_964277725.1 uncultured Novosphingobium sp.
GCGGGAAAGTGGCCCGCTCGGCGCGGTAGCGATCGGCCTGGGTCAGGATCGCCCAATCAGCGGCGCAGGTTCCTCGCCGAGCGGGGTTGAGCGTACCGTAGTCCACGTTCGAGCGCTGATTTCGTGCATCCTCGACCTGATCGTACTGGGTCTTGCCCGTCAGCAGCCCACGAACATCGACGCAGCCGGAATCTCCCACTGGAAAAAGAAAGCGCCATGGCCCCTGCAGCAGGTCGAAGCCGAAATGCTCCACCATGATCGAGCCTCCCGGGCGGATATTCGCATAAGCCCAGGCGGCCGCCTGCTGACGGGTATCGTTCAGGCGCACGCGGGCATCTACGAACGCTTGGGCCGTCATCGGAAGGAGTACGGCTGCGCAGACCACCGCCGCGACCGGCCGCTTCACGCCATCAGCGGCCCTTTTCGTCACAGCCTCGATGACCCAGACAAGGCCCGCTGCCGCCGCGATCGCAAGCGTCGGGGCCAGTGGCAGGACCCACCGCTCCCAGATCAATTGCTGGGCGCAGATCATCAAAAAGAATGCCACGAACGCGAAGGCAATGGTCGCTGCCGCCTCGCGCTGGCGAGCTAGAAGAAATGCACCCGGCAGTGCGAGCAGCGCGCCCGCCGCCCCCAGGCACCGCAGCATCGGGCCCGACACGTACCACCAGGCATTGGACAATGGGGGACCCCCGGTAGCACCCAAATGATGCAGTTGGCGCTCACCTGCGAGATTACGCACGACCGTCGGAAAATCCAGCACCAGGAACGGCGAGACGAGCACTCCGAAGACGATACCTAGTGCCCCGAACGCCGCTAGGGCTTTTATCGCGTCGAAAACGGAGATTCGCCCGTCTCGAAGGCGCAGAAACATCGCGCCAGCCACCGCTAGTGCGCTGAGGATGAATGGCCATTTCGTAACCGTCGCCAGCGCCAGCCACAAAGCCGCGAGGATGACATCGCGGCGGATCGGATCACCACGATCGGCACGTGCGATCCGCATAGCCGCCAGGAACACCAGCAGCATGAAGCAGGTCGCCATGATATCCGAACGGATGATCTGCGAGTAGGCGATATGAACCGGATTGACCGCCATGATCGCGGCGCCCGCCAGCCCGACGCGATCGCCCGCGATCTGCCGCGCCAGGCGCCAGGTCAGCCAAATGCTCCACAACGCGAAGACCACCATCGCGACGCGCCCCGGCAGGATCACCCAACTGGGATCCTGGTAAATCATCGCGGCGAACGCCTTGGGGCCAGCCCACCACCCCGCGCCCCAACCCACCACAAAGATGCAGGCGTTGACGAGAGCCAATAGATAGATCGTGGTCGTGGCCGGATGGCCAAACCAGCCCGGGTTCAGCGTCGGCCCGCTGAGCATGCGGACCGAGCCCATTTCGAACATCAGTTCGTCTGGATCGTTTAAAGCGGGCAGGCCGAAACAGATGCCATGCAGCCGTAACAGTGCAGCCGCAAGCAAGATCAGGCCAAGCGCGATCGTCCTCGTGCGAGGGGAGAGGCGCCCGCCCCGTTCCATGTGTGTCAGATGCTCATCTTCTTGAATTGGAATTCGGGGATGTTGCGGATGGCGAGCATAATACCCTGCCATACGGGCCGCACGTAGATCACGTCCTTGCCCTTCTCCACCGCCTTGAAGATCGCGTTGCCCACTTCGGCGGGTTCGGCGGTGAGCTTGGCGGGCAAGTCCAGCCCCTGAGTCATCGCGGTGCGCACGAAGCCGGGCAGCACGGTGACGACATGCACGCCGGTCTTGTCCTTGGCGAGGCGGTTGCGCAGGCCGGAAAGGAACGCGGTGAACCCCGCCTTGGCCGAGCCATAGACATAGTTCGCCGCGCGTCCGCGCTCGCCCGCTACCGAGCTGATGCCCACCAGCGTGCCCGATCCGCGCGCCACCATCTTGTTGGCCAATACGGTGAACAGGCTGGCCGGTCCTTCGAAATTGCTGCGCATCACCCGCGCCATCTCTTCCAGCGAGGTCTCGTTCTGCTTCTGCTCGCCCATGAAGCCGACGGTGCAGACCACCACGTCCGGCAGCACGGGCAGGCCGGCCAAGAAAGCCTCGTGACTGGACAGGTCCAGCGCATCGACTTCGTGCAACGACACCTGCGCGCCATAGCGGGCGATCAGGTCCTTGCGATCGTCCGCCAGCGCGGGGGCGTTGCGCGCGGCCAGTTGCACGGCATAACCCTTGGCGGCGAAAGCGCGGGCGGCGGCGATGCCGATATCGGATCGCGCCCCGATGATGAGGACGGATTGGGTCACAGGGCGAGCCTTTCGGATTGTAGCGAACGAAAGCGCGCAGCGGCACCGCTGGCCTCCCGCATTTGCGTGAATGCCTCAACACGCGGATCGGACAGCCGCAGCCGCTCGGGCGTCAGCAGGCTATCCTTGGCAAGGTAGAACCTGCCGCCGTGATCGATGGCGATGGCCTCCAACTCGGCAAACAGGCCGGGCGTCTGCTGCCGCATCGGGAAATCCAGCGCCAGGGTGTAGCCCTCCATCGGGAACGAGAACGGGCTGTCCTGCGCCCCCATGCGCTTCAGCACCGCCAGGAACGAGCCTTGCCCCGATCGCGCGATTTCGCCCAATAGCGCGGTCAACCCGGCATGCGAGGCCTCCAGCGGAATGACACACTGGAATTGCGCAAAGCCAGTGCGGCCATAGATGCGGTTCCATTCCAGAATCGCGTCGAGCGGGTAGAAATAGCTGTCGTAATCGATCAGCGAGGCCCCCGCCTGCCGCCGCCCGTTGGCGTAGTAGAGCGTGTTAAACGCCTTCACCGAAAGCGAGTTCAGCGCAAAGCTGGGGAAGTCGAGCGGCACCGACTTCTTGCCCCGCGATTTTTCCACCCAGCGATCGGCGCGCTGCTTTTCGGTGAGATTTGACAAGGTGGCATGTTCGCCCAGCATCACCAGTGAGCGACCGGTCGCCGCGCCGGATGCCAGGCAATCGATCCAGCCCACCGAATAGGTCGCATCCTGGGCTTGCTCGAACAGCGCCATCGCCGTGGCGAGATCGGGGGCGGGGCGCATCGTCTGCTTGATCCAGCCGGTCTGCACCCTGGTCAGCCGCAGCGCCGCGCGCAGGATCACGCCGGTCAGGCCCATGCCGCCGACCGTCCAGCCGAACAGCTCCGCCTCCTCATCGCGGCTGGCGCGGCGGATCACGCCATCGCTACCCAGCACGTCGATCCAGTCCACGAAGGCGCCGAACGAGCCGTGCTTGTGATGGTTCTTGCCATGGACGTCAGAAGCGATAGCCCCGCCCAGCGAGACAAACTTGGTGCCCGGCGTCACCGAAGGAAACCAGCCCCGCGGCAGGAAAAGCTCGATCAGGTCCGCCAGCAAAACGCCGGCTTCGGCCACGACTTGCCCGGTCTGCTCGTCAAAGGCCAGCACCCGGTCCAGCCCGCGCATATCCAGCGTTTGGGCCGGGTTGAGCGCGCTATCGCCATAAGCCCGGCCATTGCCGCGCGCGATCAGACCACCCGCGTTCCGGGCCAAGGCGCTCTCCACCCCGGCCACGTCGCGCGGTCGCACAACGGCGCATTCGGCTTGCGGAAAGCGGCCCCAACCTGAAAGCTTCATCGCGCCAGCTCCGCCCGGTGCAACACCGCATCGGTGAACACGAACCGCCGATCAAGCTGGTATTTCACGACGTAGCCCACCGCCAGGCCCAGCACCGCGCCCAGTTCGCGCATCGCCTCGGTGCGCCAGACGAACCAGAACAGGCTTTCGCTTCCCCAGAAGATCGCCGTCGTGACCAGACCCATCGCGGTATAAAGCCCGAACTTGGCGCCATGCTGCTTCATGCCGGTACCCACGTCGAAAAAGATCCAGCGCTTGTCGAGGATATACTTGATGACGAGGCCAACGAAGGTGCCCGCGATCATCGCCGCGCCGAACACGGCGGTGGCCCATAGTCCCTGCGGCACCATCCCCTCCAGCCAGCCGGGCCGATGGTTGCCCAGCGGCATCACCAGGCGCTGCGTGCCCAGGTTCGCCACGGTCGCAATCACGGCGAACACCGCATAGCGCACGATCAGCGCCGGCAAGGTCAGCGTGGCTGGTGCGGGATCGGCGCGGCTCACGGGATAGTCGCCGCCATCACGAAGCCGAACATCAGGACGCCGCAGATCATGCTGACCTTGTCCTTGGCCGCGAAGACGATCGGGTCATCATGCATCTCGCCGCGATGCGCCTTGAAGATCACGCGGCTGATCCAAAACAGCAGCACCGGCGTCACCCCCCACAGCGCTTCGGGCCGCGCGTAGATTTCGGTCACCGCATCGGAACTGAGATAGAGCGTGATGACCAGCACCGAAACCAGGCCCGAGGCGGTCGCCATCTGCGAAACCAGCTCCAGGTCGTCGGGGTGATAGCCGCGCCCGACGATCTGAAGCTTGCCCGCCTTCACCGCGTCCACCAGTTCTGCCTGCCGCTTCACCGCCGCGAGCGAGAAGAAGATGAACAAAGAGAACGCCGCCAGCCACACCGAGATCGGCAGACCCGTCGCCACCCCGCCCGCGACGACGCGGATGGTGTAGAGCCCTGCCAGCACGCAGATGTCGATGATCGGGTACCGTTTGAGCGAGAGCGAATAGGCCGTCGTGGTGATGAAGTATATCCCCAGCGTCAGCAGGAACAGCGGCCCCAGCAGCGCGGCGATGGCAAAGCCGGCCAGCAGCAGCAGCACCGTCACCGGCAGGCCCAGCTCGATCGCCGCTGCACCGCTGGCGAAAGGCCGCTTGCGCTTGCGGGCGTGGGCACGGTCGGCCGAAAGGTCGAGCAGGTCGTTCACCAGATAGACGCTGGAGGCGACCAGGCTGAACGCCACGAACGCGCCCAACGCGCGCAGCAGAAGATCCGGGTCGAGCAGCTTGTGCGCCCCGGCGATCGCCAGGAAGACCAGTACGTTCTTGGCCCACTGATGCGGGCGCAGCGCCTTCAATAGCCCCTTGGCACTTCCAGCGGGCGGCTGGATCGCGTGGAAGCTCTTGTGCGCCTCAGCCCTGGCGCGCACGCGGCCCGAGCGGCTCTTGACCACCGCATGCCCGGAATTGCGCCACACTGCATCGTCGGCATGGGTATCGCCGACATAGGCATAGTTGCCCTGGCCATAGCGCTCGACCAGGAACGCGGCCTTGTTCGGCCCCTTCAGATTGCGCACCCCGTCAGAGCCGAACACCTCGTCAAACAGCCCAAGATGCGCGCCGATCCGGTCCGCCAGCCGCTGGTCCGTCGCGGTGACGAGCGCCACCTTGCCGCCCTGCGCCCGCCAATCGCGGATGTAGCCGATCACCTCATCATCGTAGGGCAGCACGGTGACATCGACGTTGGACCGCTGCGCCAACATCGCCTTCAGCTGCGCCTTGCCCTTGCCGAG
>NZ_CAXYKL010000241.1:0-18112 GCF_964277725.1 uncultured Novosphingobium sp.
CGTTCATCAATCCGGCTCCGAAGCTCGGCGCGGCGATGACACGAAACCCGGGCATGCGCCTGTTCGTCGCATCGGGCTATTACGACTTCTCGTCGCCCGTATCGTCGGCCCAGTACAATATCGGCCATGGTGGGATTCCGTTGGATCGCACGACGATGAGATATTATCCGACCGGGCACATGATGTATCTCGACAGCGAGCATCGCCGGGCGTTGCTGGATGACATGCGCGCCTTCATCGTGGCGACACTCGACGCCCAGGCAGTTCGATAATGGCCCGTATGCGTTGCGGCAGGATGGGTCGATCTGCCTTAGCGCTGCTGACGCTCGGGCCAATAGTCGTTGCTCCTGTGCAGGCGACCGGCCGGTCCGGCATCTTACCCCCCGAAAGCAGACGCCAGCACGATGTCACGGTGAACGGACAGCGTCTTACCGTCGTTGCCGCGCTCGAACGCTATCCGGCGCAGGGGCGATCCGGTCGGCCGTTGGGCAGCATCTATCTGACCAGCCTGACCGCACATTCGGGTGATAGCCGGCGGCCGGTGATCTTCGCGTTCAATGGTGGCCCGGGTTCGAGCAGCGCCTACCTCAACCTCGGGATGTTGGGCCTGCGGCGCGTCCAGGTCAGCGGCCCGAAGGCGCGCGGACCAACTGGCACCATCGTCGACAATCACGACACCCCGCTCGACGTCGCCGATATCGTTCTGATCGATCCGATCGGCACCGGCTTCAGTCGGCTCGCCTCGCGAGGCGCGGCGGGCGAGGCCTTTTCGGCGGTCGGCGATGCCGCCTACATTGCCGGTGTCATCCGGCAATGGCTGAAGCGGCATCATCGTGAGGCCGCTCCCGCGTTCCTGGCGGGCGAGAGCTACGGGGCACAGAGGGTCGCCAGCATCCTACGCGTGTTGAGCTGCGACGGGGAACGACACTGCACGC
Source organism: uncultured Novosphingobium sp. (assembly GCF_964277725.1). NCBI lineage: Bacteria > Pseudomonadati > Pseudomonadota > Alphaproteobacteria > Sphingomonadales > Sphingomonadaceae > Novosphingobium > uncultured Novosphingobium sp. The sequence goes on from NZ_CAXYKL010000241.1 coordinate 936, forward strand.
CACTCGCCGTCGAAGGCGCGATCCTCATCTCGCAGTCAATCGAAATCGTGAATACGTTGCAGCGACCGGGTAACGTCACAGGAATCGCGGCGGGCTTTCCGACAATTGCGGCGCTCGCCTGGTATCACAGGAAAGTTGACCGGCACGATCGCTCGGTAGACGGCGTCGTAGCTGACGCCCTTGCATTCTCTTCGATTTACCTCTCCGCGCTGTATCGCGAAAATTCATTGTCCGTGGACGAGCGAAGCGCGATCGCAGGCCAACTTGCCGCCTTCAGCGGCCTTGCGCCTGCCTTTTTCCAGAAACATCTGTCGATCACCAAGGACGAATATCGTCACGAGGCCTTCCGTCCGACGGGACAGGTGCTCGGAACCTACGACGCGCGTTATCTTGGTCCAGTCAATGGCGCGGGCGATCCGTCGACGAACGCGCTGGATGCGGTGATCGCAGCAAAGCTGTCGCGCGTGCTCAACGAAGGCGTCGGGGTGCCGGCATCGTACAGCTACCGCGTATACAACGACGCGCTGGACGGGCGCTGGACCTACGCGCCGGTCGCAACGCCGTTTTCTAAATACGATTATGCCGGTGAATTCGCCGCTGCACTCCGGATCAACCCCGCGCTCAAAGTGCTGGTGGCGGGCGGCCTTTACGATACCGCAGCCAGCGTTGGTGCGGATGCTTTCCTTTTGAATCAATGGTCGGTGCCAGAGACTCAAACGCTCAGCGTCCATTATCCGGCAGGTCACATGTTCTACCTTGACGATGCCAGCAGGGTAGACTTCGCGCGTGCCATTCGATGCTTCGTTGGCAGCCGTTCGATCGCGGTATGTCGAGCTGCGGCGCAAAGCCGGGGCATACCACCGGGGATCGGGTCGCTTCCCTCCCAAGGCCAGCAGGATCTCGCACAGTGAAGTATCTTATCCAAACCGCGCTCATGGTCGTGGCTTGTGCCAGCGTATCACAAGGCAATGCGGATGCCGGAACCGCCGCCCGCGCAGTGCCTCCTCTCCGGTCGGCAACGCGCCAGTCAGAAGCGATCCTTCGCGGTCGTACAAATCGATACACCATCACTGCCCAGGAAAGTCCGATCAGCATCACGCCGGGAGCGTCCCGGCCGGACGCGACGATGTTCTCGGTCAGTTATCTGCGGCAAAGCGCCAATCCCGCCGCCCGCCCCGTCATGTTCGTCTTCAATGGAGGGCCGGGATCGTCCGCCTCTGGTCTTCACGATGCATTCGCGCCGAAAAAGGTCGTCAGTCGCAATCCCGATATGGCGGTCCGATCGGTCGGGACCTACGTCGACAACAACGGCAGTCCATTGGACGCGACCGACCTCGTGTTCATCGACCCGCCCGGCACCGGCTACGGACGCGAATTTACGGCGGGTGCGGTGCGGCACTTCTCCTCTGTCCGCGATGATGCGAAAGTCATGGCGGACTTCATGGCGCGATGGCTGGAGCAGCATGGACGACGAGGATCACCCAAGCTGATCGCCGCAGAGAGCTACGGCGGCGTCCGCTTGGGCCTCGTTGCCGCCGAACTCGGCCGGCGGACGCGGCCGATACTGTTTGACGGCTATTTGCTGATTTCCCCCAGCACATTGGCCGTCGAAGACGATGAAAAAGCGCGCGGGTTCATCGCCAATGCGGTCGGCGCACTGCCGAGCCTGGCGGCTGCAGCGGCTTATTACCATAAAGGCGCCTATTCCACACTTCCGGCGGACGAGTTGCAGCGCAAAGCCTTCGCGTTTGCCCAAGGCCGCTATCGCGCGGCGCTCGAGCGCAAGGAGCGTCTGTCGCCGGTCGATCGTGCGCGGGTCGCGGACGACGTTTCGGCATTCACCGGCGTGCCATCGGCGCAGATTGATCGATCATCGCTCGTCGTCCCGATCGATGCCTTCGTCAAACTCTTGCTGGCCGACAGAGCGGAGCGCATCGGCCTCGGCGACTCTCGGGCACATGCGCTGCTTGCGCTGACCGGGAAGGCGCCTCCACCGTATGACGATCCATCGACCTCGCGCTGGACGATGAATTTCAGCTGGGACGATGCCATAGACGGCTATTTCAGGAATGCCGTCGGCTATCCGGTCACTTCGACCTATGTCCGCTACAACGGGGCGGTGTACGATTCCTGGCGATGGAATGCTTTGCCCGCGGAGCAGCATATCGCGTCCATTCTGATGGCCCAGATCAATCGCGATCGATCGAGTGCCCTGCTCGCGCTCGGCTATTATGACCTGATCATCCCTTACGAACTGCCGCTGCATGATTACCGCGCTGCGGCTGGCGGGTCACAGCGCCTCACGGTGCGCCTCTTTGCGGCAGGCCACGCGGTCTTCAACGACGCGACGGCGCAACGAGAGGCGGGCGAGGCGCTGCGCAACCTCATCGGCCAGAGCATCACAAACCACGCGGCGCGGTTGGCAGCGAGGAAGCGCCTCTAACGGTGTATCGGTTCGACATAGCCGCTGACGGCGTCTCATGCACCTTCGTCGCCTACCGCTTGGCGGCATCCTGTGCCTTTGCGATCGACCCGTTCCAATCGGGCAAACGTCTCTCACGCTGCAGCGTGCGACACTCGCCAGTTTCATAGCCTACCGTGAACGTGCCCCCAATCACGAGCGCAACGGGAACGATACTTGATGCCTTATTCATGCAACTAGAAAGCATTTTGAACGTCCGGTTCCAAGGTCGCGAAATGCCTTCGCGAACGGCGTAGATTGGGCGGGAGCGGCCGCCTTAGACGAAGCTGCCCTGCTCATCGACCACGCTCGAATAATAGCGTGCGCTCACCGTCAGTTCCAGGCGATCCAAGAAGGCACGACGCAGAGTCGTCTGCCCATTTGGATGTCGTTGGTCGTCAGCGGCTGGCCGCAGCCCCACTTTCGCGGCGGCGAGCGCCGCATCGACCAAGCTCATCCCCACCTCGCGATAGCGCTTGGCGAACTCGACGATCAGGATCGCGTTCTTGGCGCTCAAGCCGATGATGGTAATCAAGCCGACGCGGAAGAAGATGTCGTTCGCCATGCCCCGCAGCATGACAGCGGCCACCGCGCCGGTCAGGCCCAAGGGCACCACCAGCATCACCGCCGCCGGGATCGACCAGCTTTCATAAAGTGCGGCCAGGACCAGGAACACGACGAGCAGTGACAGGGCGAGCAACATGGGTGCTTGAAATCCCGCTTCACGTTCCTGCAAGGAGGCGCCAGTTCACTCGACCGCGAAGCCACGGGGAAGGTTGGCGGCGAGTTCCTCCATCGACTTCATCGCGTTCCCACTGGACACGCCGGACGCAGGCGAGCCGGTGATGCTGATCGAAGGATAGCCTGCCACCAGCATCACCGACACCGTGCCGAGCAGCGCGATGGGGGCGACAATAGCAGGAATGAGCGTGTAGCGGATGTTCTGCAGGAACAGGTACATCACCAGGAATACCAGGACCATCGCCTCGACGAGAGTATGCAGCACCTTCTCGATCGAGATCCGCACGAATGGGGCGGTGTCGAACGGCGCGGACCAGCTGACGCCGCGCGGAAAAGCGCGCGAAAGCTCGGCCATGCGTTCGTTCACGGCCTTTGACATCGCGACCGCATTGGCGCCGGGAGACAACTGGATCGCGGCGGCGGCGGCGACTTTACCGTGCTCGCGCGTGGCGGTGCCGAAACTCTGCCGCCCCAATTCGATGCGCGCCACCTTGTCGAGCGTCACTGATGAACCGTCCGTGTTAGCCTTGAGGATGATGCCGGCGAAGTCTTCGGGCGTCTTCAGCTGGCCAACTGCGGCAGTGCGATGGCACCCAGCAGGATAATGGCGATAGCGATAACCCAGGCGAAGATCGGGCGGTCGATAAAAAAACGCGCCATCGGCTCAGCGCCCGCGCCAAGGCATGGGTTTGACCGGGGTGCCAATCTGCACCCGATCCTGCCCCTCGACGATCACCTGTTCGCCGGCGCGAAGGCCCGAAAGGACGAGGATGCGGCCGCCAACGACATCGCCCGCCGTCACGCGGCGGACGTGTACCCGATCCTGCTGTCCCACCACGCTGACCTGAGCCTGCCCGCGGGCATCGCGGGTCACCGCCTGCTGTGGTACGCTGAGCGCACCGGCAGCGACGAGGCGGGGCAGGCGGGCGCGTACGAACATGCCCGGCAGCAGCCGCTCACCCGGGTTATCGACGGCGACGCGCACCAATACGTCGCCGGTGCCCGGATCTACCGCTATGCCAGAGAACAGGACATGGCCTTTCACGGGATGCACCTGGCTGCTCGCGGTCACGATCTCGACAAGGGCATCGGTCTCACCGGCCGCGCGCAAGTTGGCGAAGCGATCCGCTGGTTGGCGCAGGTCGACATAAACGCAGTCGATCTGCTGGACAACCACCAGGGGATTAACGTCGGCTACCGTCACCAATGCGCCTTCTGTGACAGCGGCTGCGCCGATGCGACCAGCGATTGGAGACGTCACGCGCGAAAAGCCGACGTCGAACTGCCGGCGTCGCAGCGTCGCGCGGGCCTCCGCGACCTCGGCCGCCGCCTGATCGCGCGCGGCGACGGCGTCGTCATAGCCCTGGCGGCTGATCGCATCCGCCGCGACTAGCGCCTTCAGCCGTCCCGCTTGTGCGCGTGCTCGTGACAGCGCCGCCGAAGCCTTTTGCAGCGTGGCGCGCGTGGTATCTTTATCCGCGCGATAGGGCGCTGGGCTGATCTGAAACAGCGGTTGGCCGGCGTGGATCATCGCGCCCTGCTGAAAGAGCTGCCGCTGGACGATCCCGCCCACTTGCGCTCGAATTTCTGCGGTCCGCCACGCAACAACCCGTCCCGGCAATTCATCGGCCACGCTGGCTGGGGCTGGCTGAGTTGCAGCGGTCAGCACCTCCACCTCATCGGGTTTGGCGGCGGGCGCTTCGGTAACGCACGCGGCAAGCAGCGGGGCCAACAGCAGCGGCATCAGAGCGTTTCGAAAGGGCATGACGTTCATGAGGCCCTATTGGCCCGCCGCATTGTCGTTACGTCGAGGTTGTGTGGAGATTGTGTTGAGGCTCTGGCCGGCAACGCGAGCCGGTTGCTATCGCCTCGGCATGAGCCCGCTCGCCCTGATCGCCGAAGACGACAAGGACATCGCCGATATCCTCCGCGCTTATCTGGAGCGAGAAGGATTCAGGACGGTTCAGGCAGCGGATGGTCGCACGGCATTGGATGTTCATCTAGCATTGCGGCCCGACATCATTCTGCTCGACATCACCATGCCGCTGGTCGACGGATGGGAGGTGCTATCCAAAGTGAGACGCCGCGGCGGAACTCCCATAATCGTTATCACCGCGCTGGATCAGGATCTCGACAAGCTTCAGGCTCTGCGGATTGGCGCGGACGCGATGGCCGCTCGATTGCAGCGCATGGCCGACGACGTCAGCGTCTGGAATGCTCAGATCGCGCATGAACTGCGTACGCCGCTCACGATCCTGCAGGGGCGCCTGCAGGGGGCAAAGGACGGCGTCTCCCACTCGACGCACCCCTGATCGACGGTTTGCTGAAGCAGGTCTCCGGCTTGACCCGCTTGGTCGAAGATCTCCGTAGTGTCAGCCTGGCGGGCAGCGGTCAGCTAGAATTGTTGTTGATTGAAGTCGACTTGTCCTCGGAAGTCGTTGATATGGCACCGACGCTGACATTGATGTTGGAGCCGGTTGGATTTTCGCTGAAGCTGGATCTCCACCCCTGCACGGCTCGGGCCGATATCGGCCGCATTCGGCAGGCAATCCTGGCGCTCGTCGACAATGCCAGCCGACACGCGGACCCTTGCGTGTTGACAATATCCACAAGCGGCGTGAACGGTGAAGCGTCGATTACGGTCGCTGATGCAGGACTAGGACTTCCGCACGACCTCGTACGGGACGCGTTCAGTCAGTTTGTGCGTGGCACGCAGTCACAGGGAGGATCAGGGCTTGGTCTGGCGGTTGTTCGAGGAATAGCTCGAGCACATGGAGGTGATGTGCATTATGAAGCCGATAGCGGCGTATTTGCCTTCGTTATGAAATGGCCGACATAGCGGCTCGATCGCTTCATGCTGGTGCGGCCGGGTCGCTGAAGCGGAGTGAAAGGGGCATATTGCAGACGGCTTTTTGTCCCGATGCGGCCATACCGGCCGCTTCCTCATCCGCATTACCAAGACCTGCTCTTATCGAGGGCCGCGCCCGCACTAGCGTTGAATATCTCCGCATCTAGGCTTAAAATCGGACGATCGCCTACTGGCGATGCCGTTCAAAAAGCCAGTGTGCAGTCGGGGTGACGGTCTGATTCAGCATCAATATGCTAAATGGTGCCAATCGACGATGGGCGAGCGCAGGGTAAATCAGTGTGCAGCCCCCGGCGATCAAAGCCACCGGAGGTCGGGCTTCGCACGGCCTATTTACCCGGCGTTTCATTCTGCAAAACGGCAAGACGCCCGCCATGGCGGGCGACGAATCGGTCGATGATCAGCAAGACAAGCACTGATGCGCCGAACAATGGCAGCAACAGCGCCAGCACCACCACGACTGCTGTCACCCAGGGCTTGCTGGCTGCTCCGGTCGCAGGTGGCGCACCGATACCGTCGGCCGGCTTTCGTTTCAGCCACATCGCTATGCCGAGGACGCTGATCGTGATTAGGGCAATGGCAGTGAGCACGCCGATCAGCTGGTTCGCCCAGCCCAGCAGCTGCCCTTCGTGCCACGCGATGCCTGTGTTGACGACCCGGTCAACGATATGTTGGTCGCGAAAGCTGCGTCGTCCGGTTTCCGCTCCGGTGACCGGATCAAAAGTCACTTGTCGCCCCAACCACCGGTTTTGGGCCTCTGATTTCGCGGTCCATTCATTGCCGGTCGGCGGACCGAAACGCTGCGGGGTATGGGGGGGGATAACCAGCGCTGGAAATGCCAGATGCTGATCGCGCGCTTTCGAAACGAATACCGACAAAGGCAGCCCGTCCGCTGGCGCGGTCGACGGCATGGCCATCGGCATCAGGGGATGATGCCCGGCATGGCCGCCATCGACGCCAACCTTCCAGTCCTGCGGCCCTTTGACCAAGCCAAGCTCGGTCCGCACCAGTTTAAGGGCGCTGCCCCAGACGCCAACCCACGGAAGGCCGCTGGCCAGCATCGCTAGAACTAGCCCAGCGATCCAGAATCCGGTTACGCGATGGACATCCTTGAGTAACGGCCGACCTCTTAAAGAAAGGCGGGGCCAAAGGGTGCCGGCGAGCCGAAATGGTCGCGGCCACCAAAGATAAAGACCGCTCAAGATCATGACGATCGTCCAACTCGAGGCGAGTTCGACGAGCCAGTCGCCAACATTGCCCAGCAGCAGCGAGCCATGAATGCGGGCCACGGTCTCCGAAATCCTGGTGGTCGGATCGCGAATTCCCAGCACTTTGCCTTGGGGCGAGACGAAGACGTCTCGCTGCGCGCCGTCGTGCGCGATTACATGAATCATCGCGGCATCGCCTGGTCGCTCGGGCAGGCGGTAATAGTTGAATTGCATGCCCGGGGTTGCGGCAAGTGCGACCGTCAGCTGTCTGTCCGGTGCTACAGCGTCCGACATGGAAAGCCCGTGGTAGGACCGTTCTTCCCACCGATCTATCTGAGGCTTGAACAGGTAGATCGCACCCGTCACCGAGAGTATCAGGATGAAGGGCAGCACGAACAACCCGGCATAGAAATGCCAGCGCCAGATCGTGCGATAGGCGGTGCTCGCCGGTGATGGTACCGGCCCGGTGCGCGTTACCATGTGACGCGCACTCCGCCGAATGCTGCGCGACCTGTGCCCGGGTTGAAAAGCTCTGAATCTGCGCTGGCAACCCCAGCGACCGCGACGGTGGCGATATAGCGTTTGTCAGTCAGGTTGCGGCCTTCGACGTAGACCGACCAATGCTTGCCGGCATCGAACCCGGCTTTGAGGTTCAGCAGCGCATAGGGATCGACAGTCAGCGTGTTGGCATTGTCGGCAAAATAATGGCCCGGTGCCCATTCGACATTGGGGCCGGCATAGACACCGCTGGAATGCTTGTAGAGCAGTTCTGCACGCAGATAATGCTTGGGAATGCCAGGCAGTTGATTGCTGCCGTAATTGGGGTCGTCATCGAATGTGAAGTCGCTGTAGGTATAAGCGGCGTTCAGCATCAGCTTGTCTCCCGACGCCGAGACGGGGATATCGCCGGTCAGCCCGGCCTCGATGCCTCGATGGATGGTGCGACCGGCATTGATGATAGAGCAGGCATTGAATGGCCCTGTCGTAAGGCACTGCAGTTCATCGCGAATTATCGAATTGTAGAGCGAGATGTCCCAGCCGACCACGCCGCTATGTCCGCGTGTGCCGATTTCAAAGGTCGTTGCGCGTTGTGGCTTGAGGTTGACGGCGGTGATGACATTCGCGTCATAGCTCGGCAATTCGGCACTACGCGAAATATTCGCGAAGGCCTGAGTTCCTGGAGCAATATCCCAGAGCGTGCCGACCTTGGGGCTCCACAGGCTGAAGTGCTTGCGACCCGACTGGTCGCCATTCGACAGGAAGCGGTCGCGACGGTCGCGGACGGCATCGAGATATTGCGCGCCCGCAACAAGCGATAGTTTTGGCAGGATGAACAGGGAATCTTCTGCATAGAACGACAGGTTGCGCGATCTATCGATCATGGAGGCGGCCAGGGCACCCTTGGTCGCGGCGATATTCACATACTGATTGGTGTCGATCTTGCCGTTGTGGACACTGGTGCCAACGATCAGCCGATTGCGCGTACCGCCGATCGAGCGATCATCCACGATACGTGCAAATACGCCATAATCATCGACCGTGAAGTCGATATACTGGAAGATCGGATGGTCAACGTGGCGCCAGTTGTAGAAGGCGCCGACCTCTAGCGCCGTGTCGCCGAAGCTGAAGCGGGTCTTGTTAAACACGCGAAGCGAATCGACGTTGCGTTGCTGGTCCTGCGCTACCCAGACGGGATTGGCGACGCGGGGACTGGTAAGTGCAGACGTCTTGCTCACTTCGCCCGGAATGTGCTGGTTGGTGGTCGCCCCTGTCACATAGAAGCGCGTTTCGGCGTTAGGGGAGAAGCGATAGCCAACATTGAAATTGCCGCGGATCGCATTGCCGTTGCTATGATCGCGATAGCCCTTGTTGGACTGCGCAGATACGGTCGCGAAATAATCGAGATCGCCCACAGTCCCGCCGGTGCTGGCTTGGCCCTTGATATAGCCGAAGCTGCCGCTGTCAATGCGCGCGTCGAGCGGTGCGGCGTCGCGCCCGGTGGGCGTAACAAGATTGATGGCGCCGCCCAGCGCATTGGAGCCGTAGCGCAGAGCGTTGCCACCACGATATATCTCGACATAGCGATAGGCACTGGGGTCAATCTCAAAGAAATCGAAAAGACCATCCGAGGTGTTCATCGGAATACCATCGATCAGCACGCTTATGCCGCGAATGCCATAAGCGCGTGACAGACCCGAGCCACGGATCGAGACGCGGGCGTCGTCACCCATACGTGTCTGGGTGATGACGCCTGGAACGTAATTCAGGATATCCTTGATGTGCTGGACCGGCGTGTTCTTGAAAGCAGTGTCGGGCACGATGTCGACGCCGCCCGGCGTGCGCATGATCGCGGCGGTCGCCTCGGCGGTGGTCGGGGTGGCGGTGACGATGATGTCCCCGGATCGTCCGGTCTCGGCGCGGGAAGGAGCGGTGTCTTGAGCCATGGCTGGGGGCGCGGCCATAGAGGCGGCCAGTGCAATGATAAATGTCTTCACGGGTTTTCCCTGGATCTCGTGATCGTCGGGCTGACGAGGGTCAGTCGCCCGACGCGCGGCCTTTTACGGCCATGGTCACGCGGATGCGCGCCGACCCCGGGAGGGAGAGGCGCATACAAGTGCAGCCGCCGACGCGACGTTTGAGATCAGTAGAAAGGTGGACCTCTTAAGGGCGGGCGCAGATGAGGCGGCGCGGTCGAATTCGGTAGCGCCATCGAACGCAGGCCGAGAACCAGGATAAACAGGATGGTGATTGCCAGCAGAAGCGGATCGGCACCGGTAAGCGCTGGCGCTGAAAGACCGGCAAAGATACAAGGCTGCTCGGCCTTGTCTTGGTGACCGCTTCCATCCGACTTGCCATGCTGCAGGCCGGGAATCGGCATTGCCATCGTCATCGGCCCAGTGCCGGAGCAGATGCTGGCGACAATCTGATCGTTGGAGACAGTCGGCATGAAGCCGGCGGGAATGACGACTTTCATCATCAGCGCGAGCACAAGAATTGCGCCGGCAAAGGGCCTATTGGCAAGCACAAGATCACGCAGCCGATGCACAGGATGAGCTCGTACCCGTCAGGATTGGCCTTGTCATGCAAGAACGTGGGAGGGATGTTTTTTCGTTGTCGCGTTCGATGGTGAGGCAGGTTCCGGAAGCTCGTAGCGCGGTTCTCAATGTGCGCTATCCCGATTCGGGTCACGCGGTGCTGGACGAAGACGAAGCCAAACTTCGGCCCGCTGACGGTATTGGTCAGTCTAGCCGACGGCCTCGGCATTGGCGTGCCCATTACCGAGATGAGGCTCGAGAGGAATTAGAGAACCATAGGTATCGATCTGGCGGCGATGAGTGCGCTGTGGATGAGCGGGGAGGGCGCGTTAATAACGGGGCAGGCGATTGACAGAGACGGCGGAATCGCGATGAGGCCGCGATCTTGTTCCGTTCTGGCGCTAAAGCTCTCTCAACCTATTGCACCAAGCTTTTAGCGGATGGTCGGCACTACCTGGAACGTGGCACTGTAACGCATGAGGATCTTGCCCGATGTTCCGCCCTGGCGGACCAGGCCCGCCATGAACAGAACACTCTTGCCGGCGCGGATAACTTCGGTTTCGGCCTCAATCCAGTCTCCGGGTGCTGCCGGGCCGATAAAGTCGCTGGTCAGCGATGCTGTGACGATGCCCTTATCCGCCGGGCGACGGGCAATACCGGCCAGCGTCATCGATGTATCGGCAAGCATGAGGAACATGCCGCCGTGCATGTACGAACCTTTGTTGCGATGCTTCTCGTCCACTCGCATGCCGACGACGGTTCTGTCATCGCGCTCCATACCGTATAAAGGGCCGACCAACTCATGAAACGGGCCGAGCGGGTCAAGCAGCGTGAAGCCTTCGGGAATGTCGTCGGTCTGAGTCATCGATATCTCTGAAACGGGAAGGCGAGGCATCAGCCATGGTGGTGGGGCGCGTACTTCGTCAAGCACGGTGAGTGGCGATATTTCCCTTGCGATGCCGGCCGTATCGACCAGCCGAATGGCCAGTCGACGGGCGGGTCTTCGATGTCGTGCGCGTGAACCGGCTGGCAGACGCGATCCGCCATATCAACGGCGCTACGCTGATGGTCGGCATCTATCCCGACGTGCGCCGCGTGGACTTGCCCGATCGCCCGGCGACGCAAAGCTTGCGATGGTGACCCGGATCGGCGGCGCCGGGATAACCGAGGCGGGACTGCCGCATGATGGCTTCCTGCCGCTGCAGCGCTTCATCCGCTGGGTCAACGACGAGGATTGATCCCGGGCGGACATATTCGCTCGCGCCGCCGGGCCTCGGCAATCGCGGCGGCGGTCGCTAGCCGTTGGCGCTAAAAGCCGTCAACGTCGGAACGACTCAAGGATCGGGGGCAACCCTTGCTCTTGCTTGACACCCAGGCCCGCCTCTTCATTGGATGCCGGTATGCCTGCCACCGAATCCAAAACGAGCCCGCAAGCCATCATCGACACGGCCGAGCGCCTTTTTGGTGACCATGGCGTGCTAGGTGTTTCCATCCGCCAGATCGGGCAGGAGGCCAAGATGGCCAACAACTCGGCGATCAATTACCACTTCGGCGATCGGGCGGGGCTGGTTCGCGCGATCTGGGCGCACCGCTTGCCGGTTCTAGATCAGATGCGCACCGTCCTGCTTCAAGACCTTGAGCAGCAGGGCATGACCCAAGATCGCCACGGTGTCTTGCGCGCACTGATGCTGCCGACCTACCTTTATGTCGATGAGGATGGCGTCCATCGATATGCCGCCTTCTTTCGCAGCGTCATGCGATGGCGAGAAGGACGGCCGCTGCGCGCGCAGGAAATGCACGCCAGCCCGGCCAGTGAACGCGCACTGGGACTGGTGCAGGCCCTTGCGCCGGATTTACCGCACCAACTCATGATAGAACGACTGGTATACGCCAGCGGCGTTTTTCACGACATGATCATCGACCGTGATCACGCCATAGCTGAAGATCACGAGGTCGCCCCGGAAGATGCATTCCTGCACGAAGCGATCGACATGATGGTAGCCATGATCTTTCGCCCCGCACCTTGATCGGGGCAAGGCCGCGCGGAACTGTTTGCTCTTCATCTCTGCCGCTTCGTTTTGCAGCTTCGCTTTGAACTAAGGCCCCCCGGGGCCAAATGCGACAGGTACGCGATCAAGACGCATGACCTTGCGCGTGTACTATCCAATCGCAGGGGCGACATTGACGGGGGGCGGCTTTACACGCGGTCCTCACGGCCTCACTGCCGCTCGTGAGGGGCTTGGTGACAAGCTGGAATTTTGAAGGCCGCGGCGACGTGTGAAACGGATCAGGCGGCAAGCTGACGAGGAGTTTGGTGCATGAGCGGTGAAGCATATCCGGGTGTGGGTGCCGAAAAAACGGCAGAAATCGTCGCCAAGGTAGAGGCGTTCGTCCGTCACGTCGTGATCCCCTACGAAGTCGATCCACGCCAGGACGATCACGGGCCCACGGATGCGCTGATCGTTGAATTGAAGGAGAAGGCGCGCGAGGCCGGGGTGCTGACGCCGCACATCCTGCCCGATGGCCAACACCTTTCCCAGCGAGAGACGGCAGCAGTGCTCAAGGCTTCGGGGCTATCGATCCTGGGCCCGCAAGCCGTCAACACCGCCGCGCCTGACGAGGGCAACATGTTCCTGCTCGGCAAGGTCGGCAGCCCTGAGCTGAAAGAGCGTTTTCTCAAGCCTCTGGTGGAAGGGAAGGGACGATCCGCCTTCTTCATGACCGAACCCGCCGATGACGAGGGGGCAGGTTCGGACCCATCGATGATGAAGACCACCTGCCGCCGCGACGGCAATCACTGGATCATCAGTGGACGCAAGAAATTCATCACCGGGGCCGATGGAGCGATCGTGGGCATCATCATGGCCAAATCGATCGAGCCCGATTCCGAGGGTGGGGCCTGCATGTTCATGGTCGACCTGCCCGACCCCGCCATTCGCACCACACGGGTGCTGGGCACGATGGACGATTCGATGCCCGGCGGCCATGCGGAGGTGGAGATCGACGACTTGCGCGTTCCGGCTGACCAGATGCTGGGCGAAGCGGGGGAGGGGTTCAAGTACGCCCAGATCCGCCTTTCGCCTGCGCGCCTGTCCCACTGCATGCGCTGGTATGGGGCCGGCGTCCGCGCCCAGGAAATCGCCACGGACTATGTTAACCGCCGCAAGGCCTTCGGTAAGTTGCTGATCGATCACGAAGGTGTTGGCTTTATGCTGGCGGAAAACCTGATCGACCTGAAGCAGGCCGAACTGATGATCGATTGGTGTGCCGATGCGCTGGACAGCGGCTCGATCGGTACTGTCGAGTCTTCGATGGCGAAGGTCGCCGTGTCAGAGGCTTTGTCTCGCGTGGCGGATCGCTGCGTGCAGGTGATGGGTGGAACCGGGGTGACGCGCGACACCATGGTGGAAAAATTCTATCGCGAAATCCGCTGCTTCCGCATCTACGACGGGCCGACAGAGGTCCACAAGTGGAGCCTGGCGAAAAAGATCAAGCGCGATTGGAAGCACGCCAACGCCTGAATTCATCGCGGCGGCGGTCTCGTTATCGGACCGCCGCCGACGAGGGATTCAAGATTGCGACGCATGATCAGGGTTCCAGTGCTGGGGGGCACACCCGTAGTCATCACAGGCCCGATTTGTGTCGCTCAGCAGGCTGGGGTTCGCTCGCCGGGCGGTCAGCCCTTGCCTTAACAGGGAATAGCATCCATCATCCGCGCCATATAATCGCCCACGAGGGCTCTCTTTGATCAACGAACTGGCGTGTGACTTACGCCGTCTTCGTCGTGACAGCAGCACATATTGGGAGGGGTGAGGATGCGCCTGATAAGCCGATGACCAACGCTATTGCCACGCCGCAGCAATTTGCGGCCGAGCGCGATGTGGCCGCCATGTGGGAAACCGATGTCGTCAAGCGCGCCCGCGCGACGGTCGGCTATTCGTTCGCGATGGCCCACGGCATCGACGTGCCTGAGGATGAGCGCGAAACCTTCGATGCGGCAATGGATGAATATGTAACGAACTATCTATTCAAGGCCGCAGCCAGCGATGGCGCACATCCGCGTTTTGTCCGCGACTTCATGCCCGCATACGCATGGGACGGGCGACACGTCCACGGCGCGCGAATGGGCGGCGATAACCCAGATAATATCTATCAGCTTGCAGGCATCACCCACGGTGGACGATATCGCGTCACTGGCACGGCAACGGGAAAGCCACCGGCGCAAATAAGCCTGACGCTGACCGGCAATTATGGCACGTCAGTCACGATCCATACGCTGGAAAGCCACGAGTTGCAGTGCGACGCGGACGGTGGTTTCGTGTTGACGATCGATGATCGGCCAGCGGACGGCCGGCCGAACCATTTGACGACAGCGCCGCATGTGAAATTCCTGTTCGTGCGACAGTCACTTGAAGATTGGGCCACGGAATGCGGCTATGCCCTGGCGATCGAAAGGATCGACCCGGTCGACACTCCACCTCTGACCGTTGGACAGATGGCGGAGCAGGGCGCATTCCGCGCTGCCGAAGAAGTGCCACTTTACTTCTGGTTTCACCGACTTTTCAGCGGCTTGCCAGTCAACACCGTCAGGCCGCCGCTAATTTCGGCCAGTGTGGGTGGATTAGTGACGCAGGCCGGCGTCCAAGGCTGGTTCCAACTTGATGCCGATGACGTGGTGCTGATCCGATACCAGCCCGCAGGTGCCGCTTACGTTGCCTTGGAACTGACCGACTGGTGGTTCCGGTCCCTGGAAGCTGACCGTCGAACCTCCAGTCTGACCCGTGCGCAGTCGGTCGCGGATGAGGACGGCTGGATCACTGTCGTCCTGGCTCGGCGCGATCCCGGTGTCATGAACTGGCTTGATGCAGGCGATCGCGAGCGGGTTCTGTTTCTGGGGCGTTGGCAGGGTTTACCGTCGCAGGTCGTCGCTGGCGGACCGCAGATCGAAACGACCGTGATGAAGCGGGACGCGTTGCCGATGGCGTTGCTGGATCGTCAGGCAATCACGGCAGAAAGGCGCCAGCGGCAAATCGATGACAGGGTGGCCGCCTGGAACCAGCGCATCACTGTATAGCCAGATTTACCAAAAAAAAAGGCCCCTTTTCGAGCCTCTTTTCGCTTATAAATCGTAAGCGGCCGCCCCGGGTTTCCCAGGGGCGGCCCCCCAATATTACAGGTTCCAGAGCTTCTCAGCGTTGCGGCCGACGACGTCCTTGGCCTTTTCTTCGCCGAGCTCGTCGAAGATCTTTTTGATCTCGTTCCGGCTCTCCCCGAATACGCTCTCACCGTGCGGGTAGTCGCATGACCACAGCAGATTGTCGGTCAGGTCGTAATCGCGCGCCAGCTTCAGGCCAACTTCGTCCGACATGATCGCCGCGTAGCATTGACGGCGGAAGTAGAAGCTCGGCAGTTCCTTCAGCTTCGGGCGCATCTCGGTCTCATAGACCTGATAGACGCGATCAGCATCCTGAAGCGTCCAGGGAACCCAGCCAAAGCCGCCTTCGCAGAACACAACCTTCAGGTTGGGATGACGCTCGAGAATACCCGAGAATGCCAGCAGCGACCACAGCGGGCGATAGGGGCCGAGGTTCTTGGTCAAGTTCGCGCCGACGGCACCCTTGCCGCGGAATTCCAGGTATGCACCGATGTGGAACATCACAGGGATCCCGCTCTCGGCGATCGCTTCCCACATAGGCTCCATCGCCGAGGAGTTGTAAGGGACGTTCTTGGGCGCCGACGGGATTTCCAACGCCTTCAAACCCCAGCCCTTCATTTTCTTGAGATATTCGGCAGTATCTTCGGGCTTGTAGATTGTGGGCAGAATGCCGACGCCAACAAGGCGATCCGGGTTGACGGCACAGAATTCACCCAGCCATTCGTTGTAGGCATCCATGCAGCGTGTAAAGAACGCCTTGTCTTCCATGCGCACCAGGCTCATCGCGCGGCTGTGGAAGAACAGCGAGGTGTCGATACCCTCCGCGTCCATGTCCTTCAAGCGCTCCACGGGGTCCCACATGCCGGGACGGCCTTCGCCAATGTGCGAATCCAAGCCGGGAACGTCATAGTCCTGACCATCCACCGACATGTGCCAGCGGTTATCATCGTCCATCCACAGCTTGGGCGCGCGAGCTTTGTCGTCACCCTTCAGGCGCTTTTCCCAAAGCCCGGCTTCTTCCATGCCATGATCGTCGACGGAAATGATGCGAGTGCCTGCAGGCGGGCGCCAGCCGCTATCCTTGCTTTCGCGGTGCATCGGCCAAGCGATACCGCCCAGCGATTCATCTTTCGAAATTGTACCGAGATTGTCCATTTCCGCCTTCTCCAGTCCCTAGATCATTTTTACTCAATATATTCACCTAGTGAGTAATGTATTCAACATAGAAGATCGGCTTGGTTTTGTCAAAGGCGAAAGGAGTCTCCCATGGGCATGCGTAAAACCCCAGCAAGGCCGCATCTTCTGCCAAAGACCAGACTGGCTTGGCGACTGGGGACGATCCAAACGCGGTGAACGAGAATCGCGGCTGCGATATCTGGCTGGGTGGTTGCCTAGACGTGTCGGTTGGGTGGATGGATGGCCGCCACAGGTCGGTCCGCCACGGCCCCGATACGGGGAGTGCGGACCATATCGAGGGAAGTGGAAAGTGACTGACGAGTATGCCGGTTTCAAAATCGGCCTGGACCACACGCTCCCCAAGGTGATCGCGCATGTCGCGCGAGCCTATGGCGACAAGCCGTTCTGCGTAGATGAGAGCGGCAGAGTTACCAGCTTCGCTGCATTCGAACGCCGCGTGGCCGGTCTGGGGGCTCGCTTGCTGGACCTTGGCGTCCGCATGGGCGATCGCGTGGCAATCCTGGCGCCCAATTCC
>NZ_CAXYKL010000242.1:0-4953 GCF_964277725.1 uncultured Novosphingobium sp.
CACGGACGAGGCGAATTATCGTTACAGCGACGGGACGATCTATCAGATCGATCCCACGACCCAGTTGGTGCAGGCCGCCATCCAATTGCTGACGTAAGAGGAACTGCGATGCAAAAGCGTATGATCGTCCTGCAGGCGATGGTTGCCGGCACCGTGCTTCTCGCCGGTTGCTCCAAGAAAGAACCGGAAGCCGCTCCCACCGCGACCGCATCTGCGGCGGTGAAGCCATCCGACAAGTCAGTGGCCGCACTACTGGAGGACACAGACCAGCAGCAGAACACTGCGGAGGCCCTGAAAGTCACCGGATTAAGCGGCATCTTTGCCAGCAAGGGCAGCTACACTCTGCTTGCTCCCACCGACGACGCTTTCGGTAAATTGGGCGATGCGGGCAAGCAGTTGATCGGCGCGGAAAACACGGCGGCTTTGGCGGCCTTGCTCAAAGGGCATATCCTGCCGGGCTATCTGACGCCGACCGACATCGCGAAGGCCATCGAGAAGAACAAGAGCGGGACGATCAAGATGCAGTCCATGGCGGGGCAGGAACTGACGTTCGCCAAGGATGGCGACGCGCTGACTGTCACGACGGCAGGAGGCGCCACGGCCAGACTAGGCGGTGATCCGATTGCCGGGAAAGGCAGCATCGCCCTGCCCATCGATACCGTGCTGAAAAAGATCTGATCACGTGCGGCGGGGAAAGCGCCATGCGTTCCCCCAACCCTTACAGATAGTTTTCCAGTGGCAGCTTTGAGAGCGCGGCGACGATCATGCGGCTGATGATCGAAGTTCCCGGCTCCGTTGTCTCACACTCCGTATCGTCGTCACGATCGTCGAACCAGCAGGTCATTCCGCTCTCCGTGAGCGAAAGCCGATAGACGTTGCCTTCGATATCCTGGTCGAAGGAGTGGGTCATCGCCTTGGCCAGCGCGGGCGATTCGATCAGAAATCCCATTTCGGTATTCAGGCGCACCGATCGCGGATCGAAGTTGGCAGAACCGATATAGATCTGCCGCCCATCCACCACGATCGCTTTGGCATGCAGGCTGCGGCCGTCCGCTCGGAACGACCGCGCCCTGGCAGAGCGTGTCCGCACGAATTTGCGCGCGGTCTTGGGCTTGTCGTCCGGCGCGGGCATTTCGAACAGGCGCACACCCCCGCGCAGCAGTGCCCGCCGCCTTGGCGCGTAGCCGGTATGGACGAAGCCTACGTCCGTTGCCGCGAACGAATTGGTCAGGACGCGGATCGCCACGCCCCCCTGCCCCAGCGTGGCCAGTTCGTGCGTGCCCTGCGCCGTCGGCACGAAATAGCCTGAGATCACATCCAGCTGTCTCTCCGGCAGATCGAGGCAGGCCGGCATGAGCGCGCGCAAATCGATCGGGCCGGTGCGCGATCCGGAGTGAATATAATCGTGATTCACGAGCTTCACGCAAGCCCACGTCATGGTGACGGTGCCGTCGATCAGCTCGCCAAACAGTTTGCGCGACTGGACCGCCTCGCGATATCGCTCGGCCCGCTCGCTGCCGGCGAGATTTGCCGCCGCCGCCTTCACCTTCTGGACGCGCGAGGGCTTGGGGTGGCGCACGATGTCGCCGACGGGCCGCACGTCCGGCCCGTTCCAGTAGCCGTCAAACGCTTTGGAGACATCGGGCACGATCGCTCCCACGGCCAGCACGTCCAGGTCGGCGAACAGACCCTTGGTGCGCGCCGCGAAGTATTCATCACCGATGTTTCGGCCGCCCAGGATGGTCGCTTGGCTGTCAACGGTGAAACTCTTGGCGTGCATCCGGCGATTCAGCCGCCGAAAGGCGAAGAGGTAATTGACCGACTTGGGCCAACGGATGGCGCAGGGATTGTAGATCCGAACCTCGATATTGGCATGGGTCGCCAGGCACGCCAGCCGATCGTCCAGCCGTGCCGTGCCGACATCATCCACGATCAATCGCACACGCACGCCGCGATCGGCCGCCGCCTCCAGTTCGTCCAGCATCAGAGAGCCGGAAAGATCATCGTGCCAGATGTAGTATTGCACATCCAAGGTGACTTCGGCGGAGCGAGCCAGCAGGACGCGCGCGGCAAAAGCGTCCTTCCCTTCGCGCAACAACTTCAGCCCGGACAGGTCATCGTCATCCGGGCTGCGCCGTTCCACCTCCTGGCCGAGGGTGGTATGGCCGGTATCGAAATCGGCGTGTGTCGCCGGAGCCGCGCGATGCGGCGGCAGCTTGAACGGCAGACGCTTCATGATGCGATAATCCCCACGCCCGAACAATGCGGCAGCGCCCCGCTGGTTGCCGCTACCACCCAGGCATCTCGATCACCCGATCGGCCAAGCGGTTCACCTCCGCACGATCGTGGCTGACGTAGAGGATAGGCAGGCGAAGATCGTCACGCACTTGTTCTATCACCCGCATGATCTCCTCGCGCCGCGCTGCGTCCAGTGATGCCAGGGGCTCATCCATCAGCAAGGCCCGCGGCCCGGCCAGCAAGGCCCTGCCAATGGCGACCCGCTGCGCCTCCCCGCCGGACAAATTGCGCGGCATCCGGTCCAGCAGATGGGCGATCCCCAGAAACGCGATCGCCCGCTCGGGCTGTAACCAGCGCCGATCCTCTGCCACCAAATTGAATCCGTAGAACAGGTTCTGAGCGACCGTCTTGTGCGGAAACAGGCGGCTATCCTGAAAAACGTACCCGCAGGCGCGCTGCTCCGGCGGCAGATCGATTCCCCGATCCGTGTCGAACAAGGTTTCCCCTGACACCACGATCGTTCCGCGCTTCGGCCTGATCAGCCCGGCCACCGCATCCAGCACGCTGGTCTTGCCCGCGCCCGACGCGCCGAACAAAGCCGTCAGGCCTGAGGCGGCGTGAACGGACGTGGTGATCGTGCGATCGCCGCGCTTGAGGATAATATCGATATCGAAACTCATCATGCCCGCCATAGCAGCACCGCAATGCCCGCCAAGCACCGCCTGCCGAGCAGATGAGGGAAGCCAACCCACATTTCGCCTGCTAGTCCTGCCGATCCGAGAGGATGAGGGCCAAAGATGACGATAGCGTCCACCGTAAACAGCAGCACGGATCCCGAGGTCGAAACCGGCCAGGGGTCGCACATCGATGCGCCGGAGCTGCGCGTATTCGTGATGGCGTTATTCTTCATCTTCGGCGGGATCACCTCGTTGAACGACATCATCATCCCCAAGCTCAAGGATCTGTTCACCCTCAGCTACGGGCAGGCGATGCTGGTGCAGTCGGCCTTTTTCGCGGCCTACTTCCTGATCTCGATCCCGGGCGCCATTCTGGTGAAGAAGGTGGGCTACATGCGCGGGGCGGCATTTGGCTTGTTGACAATGATGGCCGGGTGCCTGCTGTTCATCCCGGCGTCCGCCAGCGCCACCTTCAGCGTGTTTCTGATCGCGCTATTCGTGCTAGCGGCCGGAATCACCGTGGTGCAAGTCGTCGCCAACCCGCTCATTTCGCTGCTGGGGCCGGCGCAGACCACCGGTTCACGCCTGACTTTCGCACAGGCTTTCAATTCCTTGGGAACGACGGTCTTCCCCTACGTCGGTTCACTGCTGATCCTGGGCAGCCTGGCGCAAGTCGATCCCGCCACGCTGAAAGGCGCGGCGTTGGCCGCCCATCGCGTGGCCGAGACGCGCGTAGTGGTCCACACTTACATCGGCCTGGCGATCGCGCTGCTGATCGTTGCGGGCGTGGTGTGGTGGCAGCGCAACCGCTTGAAGGGGGAGCATCACGATAGCGGGTCGGCGCTCGCCGGGTTCACGTTGCTGCGCCGCCCGCGTTTTGCGCTCGGTACGATTACCCTGTTCCTCTATGTCGGCGCCGAAGTGGCGATCGGTTCGCTGATCGTGAATTATCTGGAGCAGCAACACGTTCTGAGCATGTCAGAACAGGCGGCGGGCAAGCTGATTCCGCTGTACTGGGGCGGTGCGTTGATCGGCCGCTTCATCGGATCGGCCGTGCTTCGCCTCACGTCGCCAGGTAAAGTGCTGGCCTGCAACGCGCTTGGCGCGATCGTCTTGCTGGTGATTTCCGCCAACAGCACCGGCGCTTTGGCCGCCTACAGCCTGCTTGCGGTCGGCCTGATGAACTCCATCATGTTTCCCACGATCTTCAGCCTGGCTTGCGAAGGCCTGGGGGACAAGGCGGCGGACGGCTCGGGCGTGATCTGCATGGCGATCGTGGGCGGCGCGATCATTCCACCGATCACGGGGCACCTGGCCGATGCCACCGCCAGCTTGTCCATCGCGCTCGGCCTGCCGGCGCTGTGCTATGCCGTGATCCTGGCCTATGGACTTTACGCCAGGCGGCCTGTGATCCAGGCCGCCTGACCTTCCGCCCCGCCCAAGCTCAATCGAGCAGGGCGAGCATATCGTCGATAGTGCTGCTGGCGAAGCCGACGGCACTATCGGAGATACCGTAGGGGATCAGCAACCGCTCACCCACGCGCAGCGCGCCGCAGGTGTAGACCACGTTCGGCACATAGCCGGACCGGTCGGCATTTTCCGCCGTCAGCACCGGCTCGCGCGATCGGGCGATCACCTTGGAGGGGTCGTTCCGATCGAGCAAAGCCGCGCCCAGTGCGTACTTGCGCATCGCGCCCACGCCGTGGGTCAGCAGCAGCCAACCCTGATCGGTGAGGATGGGGCTGCCGCAATTGCCGATCTGGATGAACTCCCACGGATAGGCAGGCTCCATCAGCAGCACGCCCTCGTCATCCCACTGGTCCACCGCGTCGGATGTCAGCAGGAACAGATTCTTGCCGTCCTGCCGCCCGACCATCATGAACTTGCCGCCAATCTTTTCGGGGAACAGCGCCATGCCCTTGTTGCGACCGGCGTTGCCCCGGATCGGCTCAAGCCCGAAGCTGCGGAAATCCCGCGTGCGCAGCAGTTCCGAGCGGATCGAGCTGCCCGAATAAGCGGTATAGGTGCCGATCCATTC
>NZ_CAXYKL010000243.1:0-9583 GCF_964277725.1 uncultured Novosphingobium sp.
CGGGCGTCTTCGCATCGAACAGGATCAGGTCAGCCGCGCCGGTGTAGGTCAGCGCGCGCGCCACGTCGTGTGGGCCGGTAACGGAGATGGCCTTCCACACCGGCAGGCCGAACCGGGCACGCAATTGCGCCGCGCGTTCGGGCGTTTCGGCACCGTGCAGTTGTAGCGCGGTCAGCTTGGCCGCGCCTACGGCCTCGCCCAGCATAACATCATCGGCATCGACGAACAGGCCCACTTTGCCGATCCGCCCGTCTGCCCGCGCCCCCAGCGCGACCGCATCGGCCGGGGCAACATGGCGGGGGCTTTTCGGAAAAAACACGAAGCCGACATGACCCGCACGTGCCTTGATCGCGGCGTCGAGCGAGGCCGGCGTGTTGATGCCGCAGATCTTGATAGCAGGAGAGGACATGCCCGCGCTATTTCACGAGCATGTGCCGGTTGGCAATGGCCAGCCCGGCAATGATCAGGGCCCCTTTGCCCGTGAACGCCACGGGAGAGGGGCGTTAGATCAGGCAGCCAGTTCGAATTGGACGGTCACGTTGACCTTCGTTTCCAGCTCACCGCTCATCACCGGCGGGGCAGGCGCGCGCTGCGCCGATGCCGTCATGATCCGGTCATACATGACGGGCTGGGGGGTATAGCTGCCGCTCTCGCTGATGGAGACGATGCCCACCACGCGAAGGCCTGCAGCATTTGCGTAAAGCTGCGCGCGCTGACGCGCCATTTTGATCGCCTGATTGCGCGCCTCGTCCATCGCCGTGTCTGGCGTGGAAAGCATGAAGTTGGGGCCGTTCACCTGGTTTGCGCCAGCCGTGACCAGGGCATCGATCACCTTGCCATAATCGTCCAGCTTACGCTGCTTGACCGAAACCTGATTGACGGCCTGATACGCGACGATGCGCTGCGGCTGATCTTCCACCGAACCGTCGGGCAGGCGGCGCGGCGGTGCATAGACCGGGTTGAGGCTAAGATTGCTGGTCTGGATATCGCGATCGGCAATGCCCGCACGCTTCAGCGCAGTTACGACCTGGGTCATCTTGCGCGAATTTTCCGCAAGCGCGGCGCTGGCGGTATCGCCTTGGGTAGTGACGCCCGAGTTGAACATGGCCAGATCTGGCTGTTGCGTGGACGAACCCTCCGCATTCACCGTCAGCAAGGTATGGCCCGCCGTGATCGTTGGCACCGGGGAGGCCACCTGCGCGATAGCCGGTGTGGTCAGGGCAGCCAGGGCGGCGGCGGCGGCGAACGTCAGGGTTTTCATTGTCGTATTAACTCCATCCTGTGCTGCCGAACGAACTGCGGTGAACTAGGTTTCCCGAGGCTGAACCTGATTGACAAAGATGAAGTGAGGCCGTCGCGCGACGAGCTGCTTTATAGCGTACCCTCGATCGCGCGAGCTGCCGCCAGGGGATCTTCCGCGCGGCTGATCGGGCGGCCGATCACCAGCACGGAGGCGCCGGCATCGCGTGCCTCCCGCGGGGTAACGGTGCGCTTCTGGTCGCCCTTGCTCTTGCCATCGTCCGGGCGCAGGCCGGGCACGACGAAATAACCGTCCTTCCACTGGCGGCGAACCGCGCCGACCTCTTGCCCCGAGCAGACGATGCCGTCCAAACTAGCGGAATGCGCCAAGTCGGCCAGGCGAAGGGCGTGATCGTGGGCGCTTTCGCCGATCCCCATCGTAGACAAATCGCCTTCATCGAGGCTGGTCAACACCGTCACCGCGACGACCTTGCAGTTTTCGCCTGCAGCGGCCTTCGCATCCTCCATCATCGCACGCCCGCCAGATGCGTGGACGGTGACGATCGCCGGTTCGAGCACGTGGATGGACTGCATCGCCGCGGCCACGGTGTTCGGGATATCGTGCAGCTTCAGGTCCAGGAAAATCGGCAGCCCGACCTTGTGCATCTGCAGCACTCCATGGTGCCCATGCGCGCAGAAGAACTCCAACCCCAGCTTGATGCCCCCGATATGCCCCGCCACCTTGCGTGCAAGCGCTTCGGCGGCATCGAGACGTGGCAGGTCGAGGGCAAGATAGACGGGGTTGTGGTTCATCGAGGTCTTTCAGGCGCCGCTAGGGCTCAAACGTCGGGGGGAAGCGTACCGGACCGATCGACCGGCGTGACGACGACCTGCTCCGACGTGGTCGCAGGTGCGGTGCTGGTGACGACCGGCGTGCTTGTGGCCGCGACGGTGTTCTCAAGCGAATTGATGCGACGCTTTAGGCGCCAGCGGCCGGCACGATGGATGAGCCACATCGGGGCAGCGCCAAGCAGGAAGAACACCAGGGCGACGACACCCACCGGCCATTGGAAGTGGACATACTTCCCATCAGCCAAAGGCCAGAAATTCACCGGTACCGCGGTCCAGTTGATCGCAATGAAGGCGACAAGAATGGCGGTAATGATAACCCAGAGGATCGTGCGGATGATCTGCATGACTTTGCTCCCTCCCGCCGTGTTGGCGGCGATGCTAGGCTCGAAATTACCGTGTGAAAAGCCTCAGGTTCAGGTTTGATCCTGATCGGGCTCTCACAGGCTGTCGAGAAAGTCAGGCGGCGGCGAAGACCCTTTCGAAAATCCGGTCGACTTCCTTGAAGTGGTAATCGAGGTTGAATTTCTCCTTGATCGTCGCCGCCGGCAGGGCGGCGCTGACTTCCGGATCGGCCTTGAGCAATTCCAGCAGCGAAAGCTGGCCGTCCGATTCCCACACCTTCATCGCGTTGCGCTGCACCAGGCGATAGGATTCGTCGCGGCTGAGGCCCGCCTGCGTCAAGGCCAGCAACACCCGCTGCGAGTGGACGAGGCCGCCCATGCGATCGAGGTTCTTCTGCATCCGCTCGGGATAGATCAGCAGCTTGTCGATCACGCCAGTTAGGCGCGCGAGCGAGAAATCCAGCGTAATCGTTGCATCGGGGCCGATGAAGCGCTCCACCGACGAGTGCGAGATATCACGCTCATGCCATAGCGCCACGTTCTCCATGGCCGGCAGCGCGTAGGAGCGGATCATGCGGGCCTGGCCGGTGAGGTTTTCGGTCAAAACCGGGTTGCGCTTATGCGGCATCGCGCTGGAGCCCTTCTGGCCCGGCGAGAAATACTCCTCCGCCTCAAGCACTTCGGTCCGCTGCAAGTGGCGGACTTCGATGGCCAGACGTTCGATGGAACTCGCGATCACGGCCAGCACCGCAAAGAACATGGCGTGGCGATCGCGCGGGATAACTTGGGTGGAGATGGGTTCCACCTCAAGCCCCAGCTTTTCCGCCACATACTCCTCCACCGAAGGATCGACATTGGCGAAGGTGCCGACAGCGCCCGATATCGCACACGTCGCGATCTCTTCGCGCGCGGCGACCAGACGCTTACGGCAGCGGGCGAACTCGGCATAAGCCTGCGCCAGCTTGAGCCCGAACGTGACCGGCTCGGCGTGAATGCCGTGGCTGCGCCCGATCGTGGGCGTGTATTTATGCTCCTCAGCACGGCGCTTGATCGCGGCGAGCAGGGCATCGAGATCTTCCAGCAGAATGTCGCTGGCACGGACCAGCTGTACGTTCAGCGTCGTATCCAGCACGTCGGAGCTGGTCATGCCCTGGTGCATAAAGCGCGCCTCGGGGCCGACCTGCTGCGCCACCCAGTCAAGGAATGCGATCACGTCGTGCTTGGTCACTGCCTCGATCGCGTCGATCGCAGCCACATCGATCGTGGGGTTGGTGGCCCACCAGTCCCACAAAGCCTTGCCAGCGCTTACGGGGACGACGCCCAGTTCGCCCATCTTCACGGCGGCGTAAGCCTCGATCTCGAACCAGATGCGGTAGCGAGCTTCCGGTTCCCAGATCGCGGTCATCGCGGGGCGGGCGTAGCGGGGGACCATGGCGAACTCCTATGACTGGCGCCCGTGCCGCTAGGGGGAGCAGGCCCGCTTGGCAACCCGCAGACAGCCTGAACCGTCAGCTTTCGCCGGGCGCGCGCGCCTTGATGGCCAGCGCGTGGACGCGTTGGCCGGGGATATCACCCAGCGCTGCGTTCACCATGCGCTGGCGCTGAAGGCGGGAGGCACCCGCAAAAGCTGCGCTTTCAATTCCGATGGTGAAGTGCGATTCGCCGCTTCCGTCATCGCCGGCGTGGCCACGATGGTTGGCGGTATCGTTGATGATATCGAGGTGGGTGGGTGCGAAGGCGTCGGTCAACAGCCTGTGCATTTCCTGAGCAATTGGTCCATTCATGACTTCCATTTAGGGCAAGCCGCTCCCATCTGAAACCCGGTGAGCAGGGATAGATTTCACGGACGTTTCGAAACGAGCGGCCGCGCGTGCCATTGGCCAGGGTGTGATGACGCCGGAGAATTCCGCGCGCCTGGGATAAGGCCTTCGGGCTTCGACGGGCCGGGCGACTATCGCTGGTTCTGCCTGGAACACGTGCGCCAGTTCAATGCCGGCTACGACTATTTCGACGGCATGAACGCGGAAGAGATTTTCGAAGCGCAATCGCCACTGCACGGGTGGGCATCCACCACGCGCGCGTTCCGCCCCGATGCCGGCGTGGATCAAGCACCGCGCTGGGCGGACTTTTCCGATCCCCTGGAGGCCATCAGCGCCCGCGCCAGAGCGCACGTTCGCGAGCGCCGGCAAAACATGCGCAGCAACGCCAGTCGGTTCACGCCTGCCGAAGAGCGAGCCATGGGCGCTCTGGGGTTGGACATGGATGCCGATCGCACCAATCTGCGCAGGCGCTACACCGAACTGGTCCGGCGTTTCCATCCCGACCACAACGGCGGCGATCGATCGCACGAAGGCCGCTTGCAGCAAGTGGTCGACGCGTACCAGTTGCTGAGGAAGGCGACGGCCTTCGCCTGAATACGAAGAGAGCCCCGGCACCGTAGCGCCGAGGCTCTCATTTTCATCACCCGAACTTAGTAGAAGAAGTCGTAGATCGCATCGACGACTTGCCCTGAATAGACGTCCACCAAAAGGACGTCGTCGTAGTAACGCACCCAGCGATAGGGCCCGTAAACCTCCGGCAAGCGATAGGCGTATGGATCGGTCAGCCAGTAATTCTGGCTATAGAACACAGAGCCCAGCGACAGTCCAATACCTACGCGGCGATAGCTGTAGTTGCGATAAGGCGCGTAGTAGCTGCCGGTGCTGAAGACGCTCCGATTGCGAGAGCGCCATGCCGACCAGTTATAGCGATCGTTGTTGCGCCACGTGCGATCCCATCGCTGATAGTTGCCGCCAGTCCAACGGTTGTTACCGTTGTTGCGCCAGTCACCAGCACCCCGGCCATCCCGGTTGTTTTGCCAGTCGCGGCCGTTGCGCCAATCGCCATTATTGCGGGTGTTGCGCCAATCGCGATTATCGCGCCAACCTTCCCGATCGGTTTGCCAACGACCATCGCGCTGCGCGTCGGTACGCGGCGTGTTGCGCCAGCCCTCACGGTCACGGCGCCATTCGGGATTGGCCTGCTGGCCCTGGGGGGGACGCGGCTGCATCTGGCGATCACCCTCGATACGCGGTGGCCCGCCACGCCAACCTTCCGGACCGCGCCGAGCGTCGACGTTGCCCTGCGGCGTGCCGACAGGGCGCTGGGCCTGCTGCCAGTTGCCGTTGCCACGCCAACTACGATTGCCGCCCCAACCTTCACGGGCGCCTTGTGGCGGAGCTTGCGGTCGGACCTGATTTTCGGCGCGGGGCTGACCATCGCCGCGCCCGGCCATCCCACCCCACTGTCCGCGAGGAGCGGCGGGGGGAGCTTGCGCTGGGCCAGCCGCTGGGGCTTCGCCGCGCGGCTGCCAGCCACCCTGGCCGCGCAGGCCACCGCCCCAGCCGCCTTCACGCTGACCGACACGTTCACCGCCGCGTTCTTGGGCTGAAGCGGCACCGGGTGCCACGATCATGCTGGCGAGAGCGAGTGCGCTCAAGCTGGCGAGCCGGATCAAACCAGTTTTCTTATTGTTTTTCATAACCATCTGTCCCGTAAAAGGGGACGGGTCGCACAGCGATGTCGGCCTGTCCTTATCAGGCTATTTATTTAGTTCGCGCTGTCGCGATACTGAACCAAGGCAATGCCTTTCGTTCATCTTTCGCGTGACTAAGATGAACGGAAGGCAATGGACTTATCGGGTCAGCTTCTTGTAGGCCAGCGCGGTTGGACGATCCGCCGCATCGCCAAGCCGGCGGCGCTTGTCTTCCTCATAAGCCGCGAAGTTCCCTTCGAACCATTCGACATGGCTGTTGCCCTCGAATGCGAGGATGTGCGTGGCCAGGCGATCGAGGAAGAAGCGATCGTGGCTGATCACAACGGCGCAGCCCGCAAAATTCTCGATCGCATCTTCCAGCGCGGCAAGGGTTTCCACGTCGAGGTCGTTGGTCGGCTCGTCGAGCAGGAGGACGTTGCCACCCTCCTTCAGCATCTTGGCCATGTGAACACGGTTACGCTCACCGCCGGAGAGCTTGCCGACGTTCTTCTGCTGGTCCTGACCCTTGAAGTTGAACGCGCCGACATAAGCACGCGTCGACATGTCGTGGCCGTTTACCTTCATGTAGTCCAGCCCGTCGGAAACCTCTTCCCAGACGTTCTTGGCCGGGTCGAGATGATCGCGGCTCTGGTCAACGAAGCCCAGATGCACGGTGCTGCCGATTTCCACCGTACCCTCGTCGGGCTGTTCCTTGCCGGTGATCATCTTGAACAGCGTCGACTTGCCCGCGCCGTTCGGACCGATCACGCCGACGATGCCACCGGGAGGCAGCATGAACGACAGGTTCTCAAACAGTAGCTTGTCGCCATAGGCCTTGGTCAGGCCCTTGGCCTCGATCACCTTGCCGCCAAGACGCTCAGGCACCTGAATGACGATCTGCGCCTTGCCGGGCTTGCGGTTGTTCTGCGCTTCCTGAAGCTGCTCGAACTTGCGGATACGCGCTTTGGACTTGGTCTGGCGCGCGGCGGGCGTCTGCCGGATCCACTCCAGCTCTTCCTTGAGCGCCTTGGAACGGCCGCTTTCCTCTCGCTCTTCCTGCGAAAGCCGCTTGGCTTTCTTTTCCAGGTAGGTCGAGTAGTTGCCTTCGTACGGGAAGTATTTCCCGCGATCGAGCTCAAGGATCCAGCTGACGACGTTGTCCAGGAAGTAGCGATCGTGGGTGATCATCAGCACCGCGCCGGCATATTCCTTGAGGTGGTTTTCCAGCCACTCCACCGACTCGGCATCGAGGTGGTTGGTCGGCTCGTCCAGCAACAGGATCGAAGGCTTCTGGATCAACAGCCGGGTGAGGGCGACACGGCGCTTTTCACCGCCAGACAAGCTGGTGACAGGCCAGTCTCCCGGCGGGCAGCGCAGCGCTTCCATCGCCAGCTCCAACTGGCTGTCGAGCGACCAGCCATCGACCGCGTCGATCTTTTCCTGCAGCGAGCCCATCTCTTCCATCAGCGCATCGAAGTCCGCGTCTTCCGGCGGATCGGCCATGATGTTGGAAATTTCGTTGAAGCGATCGACGAGGTCGGCAACGTCGCGCGCGCCATCCTTGACGTTTTCCAGCACGGTCTTGCTGGCGTCCAGTTCCGGCTCCTGTTCCAGGTAACCGACGGTGATGTTCTCGCCCGCCCAGGCCTCACCCGTGATGTCGGTATCGATGCCCGCCATGATCTTGATCAGGGTGGACTTACCGGCGCCGTTGGGCCCGACGATGCCGATCTTGGAGCCTTGGTAGAACTGCAAATTGATGTTCGAAAGCACCGGTTTTTGCGCACCGGGGAAGGTCTTGGTCATGCCCTTCATGACGTAGGCGTACTGGGCGGCCATCAAAAATCCTCTGGGATTTGGCGTGTAAGGGGGGGTGCGGTTTCCCCTACAGCCGCGATGCGTCCGCCGCAAGGCTATGCGGTTGAAGGCGTTGCTGCGTCACTTGGCCTGAGTGTCCGGTCCGGAAAGATCGTGGCCCACACCGCGCTAGCTGGCCGGTTAGCGGCGTTTCCCCATCTCCGCGGTCCCGTCATCCAGAAGCACGACCGAGCGACTGGAGGCGGAGAAATACTCCAGCATCGCATCGTAGCCTCGTGGACTTAAACGCACATAGACCCGGCGGGCGTCGCCAGGGTCCGCCTCCCGCATCAAAAGTCCGCTGCGCTCAAGGATCGAAATCCACCGCAGGGCGGTGGTGGACGGCACGGCCGAGCCGATGCAAGCGCTCGTTACAGAGACGCGGCGGCGCTCCTTGGCGGCGATGAAGAGATCGAGCAGGATATCCCATGCGGGTTCGCCAAACAGCTCTTCGGTCTGGAATATCTTGGTGCGCCGTCGCCGGTCTTCGTACGTTTGGCGGGCCAACTCCACCCAGACGGGATGATCCTGCCCCGCCGTTGATGACCCTGCCGCCGAGCCTGCAACCGGAAGTGACGGCGCATCATGCGGCGCCGTCATCTCCAGGTCTTTCGCCATCGCAAGCAGTTCATTGGCGATACCGATCAGGCGCATAGCTTTCGCCCTGTTCCGCATGACCTGTTGCGCAATATCCATTCTGTTCCAGCCCCGATGCCCATTCTGGAATGGCCTGCCGGCCAGCCTTGCAATCAGGCTGGCGAAAAATGGTCAGGCCGGTCCGGTCTGGAGCGGTGATAGGCTGCAGAATTGGCTAACGTCTTCGAAAGGTTACTCGGATTCGGAGATTTCACCACCCAAACTGAACTGACGGCGGAGCGTTTGCAGGGCCAGATCGATGTGCGCGGCGGCGACATCAGCGGACAAAGCGTCCAGCTCATCAATGCAATTGGCGAGGGTGGCGGCGATCTTTTGAACGCGATCTTGGTTCGGCACGTTAATCATCTCCTGCGCGTGAGGATGCATTTCACGCAGTCCGCCAAGGCGGACCATTTTTTGCTTCGCGACCCGGATTTTTCCGGAGATTTTCATAAGTAGGTTCGCATCCGAATTCGACGCTTATGACGCCGAGATGCGTTGTCGCACTATCGCGCGGATTTTGAAACTGCGTTTTTTATGTTTGTTCGAGAAAAATACAGTCTAAAGAGTAGTTTTAATAGCGAATTTGGCCATAATCACCGAACCCCTGATGCAAAGATACCTATCGGTTGAATATAGGTCTTGAAGATAATCTCAAAATACGACTTGGTTAAGAAATAGCACTCGGCTTCGATGAGAGTAAAGCCGGCGGCTTCGCTGAAAGCGTTTCGGGGTAATCGTTTATAACGCTCAACAGATGCTGATACCCGCGCCTCGATGTTATATGGTATCATAGTCTTTGCGCTTATGAAAAAGGCGGCAGTGGATCTTGGACATGCCGCCCTTATAAAAACATCGATTTGTGCGGATGCCGATTATCCGCACACCCTGCGACGTTAACCGCCGAAGCGATCTTTCAGAGACAGAAGGGCGATTGCTGCTTTGGCTGCTTCGCCGCCTTTGTCTTTCTGCGCAGGATCGGCGCGCACGATGGCCTGCTCTTCGTTTTCCACGGTAAGGATGCCGTTGCCGATGGCGATCCCGTCCATGGTCATCGCCATGATGCCTCGGGCGCTTTCGCCGGCGACGATCTCGAAGTGATAGGTCTCACCGCGAATGACGACGCCGATCGCAACGAAACCGT
>NZ_CAXYKL010000244.1:0-4771 GCF_964277725.1 uncultured Novosphingobium sp.
GTTATTACGACCGGATCGTCGACGTAATGGAGGAGCTGGTGCGCTTCACGGTGCTGCTGCGCCCACATACCGCGCAATTGGTCGATCGCTATTCCGAGCGGAAGGAAGCCGGCGTGCCGGTCGACCCAGCGACAGATTTGTCCAGCATCGCCATTGCTCCACAATGCCAAGTCTCATGACAGCCATCCCGACCATTCGCACGGCCAATGTAGCGGATGCGGCTGCCGTCCAGGCGATCTATGCGCCCATCGTGGAGGGCACTGCTATCTCCTTTGAGGAGGTCCCGCCCTCGATCGCTGAGATGGGGGAGCGGATCGCCACGACCTTGGAAAATTATTCGTACCTCATCGCCGAGCGAAACGGCGAAGTCATCGGATACGCCTATGCCAGCCAGCATAGATCCCGCGCCGCCTATCGGTGGTCGGTCGATGTCACGGTCTACATCGCCGATCAGGCCCACCGGACGGGGGGTGGACGCGCCCTCTATTCAAGGCTGATCGCGGAGTTGACCGAGCGCGGAGTTCACGCCGCGTTTGCGGGCATCGCGCTGCCTAATCCCGGCAGCGTCGCGCTCCATGAGAGCATGGGCTTCACGCCGCTGGGTATCTACCGGGAGGTAGGGCAGAAGTTCGGGCAGTGGCACGACGTCGGTTGGTGGCAGCGGCTTCTACCACGGCTTTCATAGCGCTGGCTTGCGCCCTTCAAGCAAAACTACCTGTAATCCCTACTCGATATGGGGGAATTAACTCTAAAAGGGCAAAGGTAGAAATTTGAATATCAGCGTCATCGCATCGCTACGCCGCCAAAGAACGGGGGTAGCAGCCCTCCTAGCCATGTGTGCGGCATCGTTAGGCGCGACGGGTGGTATTGCGCAGACGCCTTTGAACGATCGTCGTTCAATCATTCAGACGGCTACGACCGACGACCCTCAGCGAATCCCGGTCAAGGAAAGCACCGCTGCAAAAGCCGTCACCGTTCTGGTCGGTGGCTTGGTTTTCGATGCTAAATCCGCCCGGTCAGCACCTGCTACCGTGCTCATCGAGGGCAACAAGATCGCCGCAATATGGCCGGCGGGCCGTCGTGACTGGCCGGCGGACGCCCGGGTCATCAATGTCGGTGGCAAGACGGTCCTGCCTGGCCTGATCGATCTTCACGTCCATCTGACCTATCCGGATAGCACGACGCCGATCGACCTACAGGCGAGCGAAGGTGACGGCGTGCTGCGGGGGGCTAGAAACCTGCGCTGGATGCTGGAAGCCGGCATCACGTCGGTTCGCGATCTGAACGGCGTCGCGGATGCTCCGTACATTCTGGCAGACTGGAGTGCGACCAATCGTATTCCAGCGCCGCGCGTGTTCACTGCCGGGCATATCATCACGGGGACTGGGGGCCACGCGACCGAACGGCCGGTGTCGCCCAGCCACGGCCCCGACTATGCTTGGGAACGCAACGGCGCTGATGCCTGGCGGGGCGCCGTGCGGGAAACATTCAAGCGCGGCGCCACCATCATCAAGGTGGCAAGCCACTTCTCACCCGACGAGATTGCAGCGGCCGTCGATGAGGCGCATCGCCTAGGCCTGAAAGTCACCTGTGATTGTGAGACGGTCTACACCGCCCTCGCAGTAGATGCCGGCGTCGATATCATCGAGCATCCTTTGCCCCGCACGGACGACACAATCCGGGCCATGGCGCGGCATCATACGGCATCGGTCCCGACGCTCCAGGTCTACCAGAACGTACTCGATCGCTCCGGTGGCTTTTACGGGGCGACCTCTAGGCGTTTCACCTTATCCGCGCAGGCTGACTTCGACGTCTTCCGAAAGATGAAGGCGGCCGGGATCGTCATGGGGATCGGAACCGACACGATCGGCGATGCGAACCAGTTGGTCCCCAACGTCTACCTCGCCGAGCTGCAATGGTTCATCCACGGCGGCTATTCGCCAGCGGAGACGCTTCGTACCGCGACGCTGACCAACGCCCAAATCCTCGACATGGACGACAAGCTGGGCAGCATCACAGCAGGTAAGCTTGCCGACATTCTTGTCGTCGATGGTCGGCCCGATGTCGATATCGAGGCGCTGCGCAAGGTCGACAAGGTGTTTCGCGACGGCATCCTGCTCGTCGATGCTGGCCAGATCGTCGTGCCGCGACATCAGCCCAAGCCGCTGACAAAAGCACCACCCTTCGACGCTGTCCGCTGACAGCTGCGCGCCCGCGCTCTTCCCCATCACGCTGCACAGCGGAGATTTCCATGCATATCGTACCTAGCCTTCTGGCGCTTTCCGTTGCCTCGCTCACGCCTGCGCTCGCTCAGGCGCAGCAAAGCGATGCTCTTGCCGCTCCAACTGACACGGGCGAAGGCAGCGACATCGTCGTGACCGGCTCGCGCGGGCAACCGCGCATGGTCGCGTCCAGCCCAACCCCGATCGACGTCATCAGCGGTGAGGACATTGCCCGCCTGTCAGGTGGCTTGCAGCTGCGCGACGTCCTGACCCAGTTGGTGCCGTCCTTTCAGGCCCAACAGGTCGGCAGCTCGTCGTTCGACAGCGTAGCCCGTCCTGCCGGTCTTCGTGGACTGTCCGGGGTGCATGTCCTGGTGCTGGTGAACGGCAAACGGCGACATAATTCCGCGCTCATCAACCTCAATTCCGGTAACGTCTCGGCAGGGGGCAACCCCGTCGATCTGGACCAGATACCGGCCAGCTCGATCGAACGCATCGAAGTGCTCCGCGACGGCGCGGCTGCGCAGTACGGATCAGACGCGATCGCCGGCGTCATCAACATCATTCTTAAATCCAATGCGACCGGCGGTACGGCCAACATCGAGGTCGGCCAGCGTTACCACGACGGCGTCAACGGCAGCGACGGCGAAACCGTCAGCGCGCAGCTCTCACATGGTTTCGCGCTGGGCGATCGGGGCTCGCTGGCATTGTCGGTGGACGGCAAATATCAGAATGCGACGGTCCGCAATTCCGACGTGACCGGCACCTTCTATTTTCCGGTGAACGGCCAGCCTGATCCGCGGGAAGCCACGGTCAACCGCCGTACCTATCAAGGCGGCTTGCCTCAGCTGCGGCAAATCCAGGCGGCGCTGAATGGGCGGTATGACCTCGGCAATGTCGAGGCCTATGCCACCGCCACATTGGGGTATCGCGAAGCTCGCGTTGGGCAGGCAGGCCGCAAGCCCAATGCCACCAGCAATATCCTCGCGATCTATCCGGACGGCTTCACACCGTTCTACACCCTCCATGAAACCGACGGCCAATTCACCGGCGGACTGCGCGGAAACGTCGGTGGATGGAAGCTCGATCTCAGCAGCACCTATGGTCGCGACTATGCACGCAGCGGCGCGGACAACTCGCTCAACGCTTCGCTCGGTGCCAGCAGCCCGACGTCGTTCGATACGTTCAGCGCGGCTTTCGACCAGTGGACCAACAATCTCGACCTGACGAAAAGCTATGCCATCCTTGGCGGGCGCAATCTCCAGATCTCTGCCGGCGCCGAATACCGCTACGAAAGCTATGTCACCAAGGCACTTGATCCAGCGGCCTACACCAATGGCGGATATGTCTTCCCGGCAGGAACGCCCCTCGCCCGACAGCCGGGCGCAGTCGGTGCTCAAGGTGCGATCATCGTGACACCGAGCGACCAGGCTGACATCAAACGCAATGTCTGGGCTGGCTATGTCGACCTCGCTCTTGATGTCACCAGTCGCCTTCTCGTGACGGGCGCGGTGCGGTATGAAACCTATGACGACAGCTCGGGCGACGTGTGGAGCGGCAAGGTGTCAGCGCGCTACAAGGTCGCAGATTGGCTCAATCTGCGCGGCGCATTCTCCAACGGCTTCCGTGCCCCGAGCCTTGCGCAGCAGGCCTATGCGCAGACGTCGACCCAGTTCAATCTCGTCAGCGGTGCATATCAGCTGATCGAATCCAAGATCGTTCGTACCGGATCGCCAATCGCTGCTGCACTCGGGGCAGCACCCCTGACCCCGGAAAAATCCCGCAACTACAGCGTCGGCTTTGCGCTGACGCCGATAGCTGGTTTGTCGGTGACGGCGGACGCCTATCAGATCGACATCGACGATCGGATTACGCTTACTGGCCTTCTTTCCAGTGCAGGGGTACGCGCCATTTTGCGCGCAAATGGCCTCTCGGGCGACCAGTATGTGCGCTTCTTCACCAACGCGATCGACACCCGCACCCGCGGTATCGATATCGTTGGTTCGTACAACCTGCCCCTTGGAGAGTTTGGCCGGCTTCGCACGACGGTCGGCTACAATCACAATGTCACGAACATCAAAAACATCGCCCCGACGCCTACCCAGCTTTCGGGACTTGGTCTGACACTCTTCGACCGGCAGACGCAGGGATATTTCACCGTCGGAACGCCAAAGGATAAGCTGATCCTCGGTCTTGACTGGAACCTGGATCGCTTGGGGATCAACCTTAGAGAGACGCGTTACGGAAACTGGGCAACGCTCAACAATACACCCAGCCTGGACCAGTTTTATGGCGCGAAGTGGATCACTGACCTAGAGGTTGGATATGACGTCACACGTGCAGCTCGTGTAGCGGTAGGTGCTTATAATATCTTTGACACCTACCCTGACAAGAGCACCGTCCCCAACACCATCGGTAGCTCAATCTATGGTGGTAATTCGCCATTCGGGGCTTACGGCGGCTACTACTACGCCCGTTTGTCTTTGCGGTATTGACCGCACCAATTTAGTTTTTTGAGAGGCGATTTAGACGTGCCGCTCATGGGTGGC
>NZ_CAXYKL010000245.1:0-3263 GCF_964277725.1 uncultured Novosphingobium sp.
CTGGTGGCGGAGATCCGGGCGGCCCGCGCCGATCGCATCGCCCCGCCCCGTGCGGACACCGGCAGCGCGCCGGCAGACTTCGTGCAGGAGCAGGGCGGCCTTTACTAAGCCCGCAAGCCGGGACGCGGGGCGGGGCGGTCGGCGCACTCGTACTGCACGTTGCAGTCGCCTGGCTGAGGTGGCGCCGTACGCTCGGTCTATCGTCCCCGTTATTGTCTACCCCACCTTCGCTCGACACGAACGGAGGGTGGCTCAGGGGCGCACTTGCGCCAGGTTGCCCCAGCAAAGTCATAGCGAAGCCCTGCTGGGCAAAAGAAAAGGCCCCGGTGCGATCCCGCACGAGGCCTTTTCTTTTCACGTTCAATCGATTTGTAATGATCGATTGCGAACAGCTGGGAGCCTTAACCTAGCCCCAGCCATTCGCGGTATCACTCAACCGTTCAGTGCCGCCTCGATGGCCGCTGTCACGTCATCCATCTCGGCCATGCCGTCTACGCGGGTCACGATGCCGCGTTGCTCGTAGATCGGTAGGATCGGCGCGGTCTTGGCGCGATATTCGGCGAGGCGGGTACGCACGGTCTCGGCGTTGTCGTCCGGACGGCGCTTGAATTCATGGCCGCCGCACTTGTCGCACGTGCCCTCGGTCTTGGGCTTCTCGAAGCTGTCGTGGTAACCCTTGCCGCACGAGGCGCAGGTAAAGCGCCCGGTGATGCGCTCTACCAGCGCTTCCTCGTCGACGCCCAATTCGATGACGTGATCCAGCTTGCGGCCGCGCTGCGCCAGAATGCCGTCCAGCGATTCGGCCTGGGCTGCGGTGCGTGGGTAGCCATCGAAGATCGCGCCGGTCTGCGGGCCCATTGCGTCCAGCTCTTCGCCGATCAGGCCCGATACGATTTCGTCCGAGACCAATTCACCGCGATCCATCACCGCCTTGGCTTGCAAGCCGATCGGCGTGCCGGCCTTCACCGCGGCGCGCAACATGTCTCCGGTGGAGAGCTGGCGCATGCCCCGGCTTTCAACCAGGCGCTGCGCTTGTGTACCTTTGCCTGCGCCCGGAGGCCCCAACAGGATGATGTTCACGTATCCCCCCTTTGCAACTCTTCACGGGCGAGGCCCGGGCGGCGCGCCTAGCGCAACCGGCCCTTCAGCTTCGCCTTCTTGATCAGATCGCCATACTGGTGCGCCAGCAGGTGCGATTGGATCTGCGTAATCGTATCGACGGTGACGTTGACGACGATCAGCAGGCTGGTGCCGCCCATGAACAGCAAAGGCAAGCCGGTTTGCGACAGGAAGTACTCAGGCAACACACAAACGATAGTTAGGTACCCGGCACCGATCACGGTGATGCGCGTCAGCACGTAGTCCAGGTAGGTCGCGGTGTTCTTACCCGGGCGGATGCCGGGGATGAAGCCGCCGTTCTTCTTCAGGTTTTCCGAGGTTTCCTCAGGATTGAAGACGACCGCGGTGTAGAAGAAGCAGAAGAAGATGATGCCCGCCGCATACAGCGCCATGTAGAGCGGCTTGCCGTGGCCCAGGTACTGGTTGAGCGAGACGACCAGCTGCCCCGCGGTCGATTCGGGCGAAAGCGACTTGCCGGCGAACTGGGTGATCGTCAGCGGCAGCAGCAGCAGCGAGCTGGCGAAGATCGGCGGGATCACACCGGCGGTGTTGATCTTTAGCGGCAAGTGGCTTCGATCCGCCTGCATCATGCCGCGCTGCGTGGCGCGCTTGGGATACTGGATCAGCAGCCGGCGCTGGGCGCGCTCCATGAAGCAGATGAACAGGATCATCGCCACCACCAGCACCACCAGCAGGATGATCGTGATCGATCCGGTGTCTCCGGCCGAATACTGGTTCATCACGTTGCTGGCGAACGTCGGCATCTGGGCGACGATGCCGGACATGATGATCAGCGAAACGCCGTTGCCGATGCCGCGCGACGTGATCTGTTCGCCCAGCCACAGCAGGAACATGGTGCCGCCGATCAGGCTGATCACCGCGCCCATGCGAAACATGAGGCCGGGATCGACCACGGCCTGCAGGCCGCTGGAGGCGCCGTAGGCCTCAAGCCCCTGGGCCACGAAATAACCCTGGATGCCGCACAGCAGCACCGCGCCATAGCGGGTGTACTGGTTCAGCTTCTTGCGGCCTGCTTCGCCTTCCTTCTTCAGCGCCATCAGCGCCGGGTGAAGCGAGGCGGCCAGCTGCACCACGATGGACGCGGTGATGTAGGGCATCACGCCAAGCGCGATCAGGCTCATGCGCTCAAGCCCGCCGCCGGAAAAGGCGTTGAACATGTCGAGAATGCCGCCGCGCGTCTGCTCGTAGAGCGACTGCAGGACCAGCGGATTGACGCCGGGAAGCGGCACGAAGCTGAGGAAGCGGAAGATGATCAGGGCACCGACGGTGAACCAGATGCGCTTCTTGAGCTCGGTGGCCTTGGAGAAGTTGGCCAGGCTGAGCGTGCTGGCGATATTGTCGGCGCGTGATGCCATCGGAAAGGGGGAGCCTTAAACTATGCGGGTCGCCCAAGGTTCTTCAGGCGGCTGCCGGGCATCCATATCGTGGGCCGGCGCGCTTGTCGAACCCAGCGGGTCTGAGACGGCGCATATAGTCGTCTCGCCGGCCGCGACAATCCCGGTGCGGCGCCTTCCCACGGAAAGCACCGCACCGATCATGGTATGATCTTAGGCCTTGGCTGCCTTGGCAGCCTTGGCGGCGTTCTTGCCGCGCGGCTTGTCGGCATACTTGCCGGTCACCACCTTGGGTTCGGGCAGGGCGATCGAGCCGCCTGCCTTTTCGATCGCCTCGCGCGCACCGGCGCTGACGCCGGCGACCGAGAACGCGACCTTGGCGGTCAGCTCACCCTTGCCGAGCAGGCGCACGCCATCGGTGCCGCCACGAGCCAGGCCAGCGGCCTTGAGCGCGGCGTGATCGACGGTGCCCGAGATGTCGAGCTTGCCCGCGTCGATCGCCTTCTGGACGAGGCCGAGGTTGACCTCGGCATAATCCTTCGCAAACGCCTTGTTGCTGAAGCCGCGCTTAGGAATACGCATGTGGAGCGGCATCTGGCCGCCCTCGAAGCCGTTGACCGAAACGCCCGAACGCGCCTTGGCACCCTTCTGGCCGCGGCCGGAGGTCTTGCCCTTGCCCGAGCCGATACCACGGCCCACGCGGATGCGGCGATGACGGGCGCCGGCATTATCCCGAATGTCGTTCAGATTCATAGTGTGCACTCGCTTTCGCTTTTGTCGCGCTGATGG
>NZ_CAXYKL010000246.1:0-4268 GCF_964277725.1 uncultured Novosphingobium sp.
CGCGTCCCGGCTTGCGGGCTTAGTAAAGGCCGCCCTGCTCCTGCACGAAGTCTGCCGGCGCGCTGCCGGTGTCCGCACGGGGCGGGGCGATGCGATCGGCGCGGGCCGCCCGGATCTCCGCCACCAGGGCGTCACGCTTGCGGGTGAATTCGTCCTGCGCGGTGTAGCGCTTGGGCTCGGTGTCGGGCTTGAACGCCTCCCAGATGATCGCGGCCTTGGGATCGTCCGACGGTTCCGCGCCCATCACCTGCTTGCCGCTGACACGGTCGATACGGACCATGCGGATGCCGGCGGGCGCGACGAACGGCTGGCGGCTCCAGCGATCCTTGGTGGCGGTCACCACCTGCTTGAAGATCGGCGCGGCGATGCGGCCGCCCTGGGCGTAGCCGCCCAACGAGCGCGGGTTGTCGTACCCCAGGTAAACGCCCGCCACATATTGCTGCGATCCACCCACGAACCACACGTCCGTCGGGCCGCTGGTGGTGCCTGTCTTGCCGAACAGTGGCAAGCCCAGGTCTCGCAGCGTCACGGCGGTGCCGCGCGTGACCACGCCTTCCAGCATGTGGACGGTCTGGTACGCAGTGTCCGGGTCCAGCACCTGCTTGCCGCGCCGCGGGATGCGCGGCATCGGCTTCCCGTCCCACTCGGCCATGTTGCAGCTCATGCAGCGGCGATCGTCGCCACGCCACACCACCTTGCCGTTGCGGTCCTGCACGTAGTCGATGACCGAGGCGGGGAACTGCACGCCGTTGTTGGCCAGAGCCGAGTAGGCATTGACCATGCGGTTGACCGTAGTCTCGCCCGCGCCCAGCGCGAAGGAGAGGTAGGGCTTGTAATCACCGATGCCGACGTTGTGAAACGTCTTGACCACGCGGCTCATGCCGGTGTCATTGGCGATGCGCACGGTCATCAGGTTGCGCGATTGCTCCAGGCCCCAGCGCATGGTGTGAGTGCCGCCGCCGCCGCCGCCGAAGTTGCGGAAGCATTTGTTGCCCAGCGCCGCGCCTTGATAGACGCAGAACGTACCGTCCAGCACCTGCGTGGCCGGGGTCATGCCGTACATCAGGCCGGTGG
Organism: uncultured Novosphingobium sp.; assembly: GCF_964277725.1. Lineage (NCBI taxonomy): Bacteria > Pseudomonadati > Pseudomonadota > Alphaproteobacteria > Sphingomonadales > Sphingomonadaceae > Novosphingobium > uncultured Novosphingobium sp. The sequence continues at coordinate 1,075 of NZ_CAXYKL010000246.1, forward strand.
CGTAGACGAAGGGCTTGATCGTGGAGCCCGGCTGGCGCTCTGCCTGGGTGGCGCGGTTGAAGGAACCCAGGCCACTGTCGAACCCGCCCTGCATCGCCAGGATGCGCCCGGTAGAAGGCTCCTCGATCATCATGCCGCCCGAGACTTCGGGGATGGAGCGGACGGCGTACGTGCCGGACCGCACCGGCGCGGCGGCCAGCACGTCACCCACGCGCGCCTTGTCCGGAATGCCGGTCAGTTCCGCTACGCTGCCATCGCTGAAGCCGATCTGGCCGCTGCTGCCGCTGCGCGAGATGACGACGCCGATCCGCCAGTCGTTGTAGTCGATGGACAGGTTGGCGACGATCAACTGCGTCTGCCAGGTGTCCATGTCGTCGAAATGGGCGAGTGGCCCCACCCAGCCGCGATTGCCGTGATAGCGCAGCAACCCGGCGCGCAACGCGTCGCGCACCGGCCCTTGCAGCCCCGTGTCGAGCGAGGTTCGCACCCACAGACCACCGGAATAGACGCTTAGCGGGCCATCCTCGGCATTCTCGCCGAAGCGGCCGATCAGGCGGCGGCGCGTTTCCTCGATGAAGTAGCCGATTGAGGGATCGTAGCGCTCGGCACGGCGGGGCTTCAATCCCAGCGGCATCGCCTTGGCTTCCGCGGCGGCGGCGGGCGTGGCCCAGCCGTTGGCGACCATCTGATCCAGCACGTAGTTGCGGCGGGCGATCGCCATGTCCAGGAACTTGGCGCGGCCATAGCGCTCGGGCGCCTTGGGCAGGATCGCCAGGAACGCCGCCTCATGCAGGTCCAGCTGGTCCACGTCCTTGTCGAAATAGGCACGGGCCGCCGCCTGCACGCCGAAGCTCTGCCGGCCTAGCGGGATCTCGTTGAGGTAAAGCTCAAGGATCTGCTGCTTGGTCAGCACCGATTCGATACGGCGGGCGACGATCATTTCCTTCAGCTTGCGCGTGACGGAATATTCGTCGCCGATTAGGATGTTCTTGGCGACCTGCTGTGTGATCGTGGAACCGCCCCTGGCGCGGGAGCCGGACCCGAACTTGCTGGCATAGTCCACCACCGCACCGGCCAAGCCCGTGTAGTCGACACCGCCGTGCGTCCAAAAAGTCTTGTCTTCTGCGGCCAGATAGGCGTCGATCAGCGGGCGCGGAAAGTCCACGAAGCGCAGCTGCACCCGGCGTTCGCGGGCGTAGCTATAGACGATCTGGCCATCGATGCCGCGCACCATGGTGGGCAATGGCGGCTGATAATCGGCCAACTTGTCCGTGGAAGGCAGGTCCTTGGTCAGGATCACCCAGAACACGCCCAGCCCCAGCAGGCCCGCCAGGCACACGTAGGCGAAGCGCCGCAGCCAGGGCCGCCGCTTCCACGCCGCGCCGGCGGAACGGAACACGCCGCCGCCTTCACGGCGGATACGATAGGTGACATCCCCAGCGTCTGGGTCAGCTCCGGGTTCGACCTGATCACTCATTGCGCGGGTCCTCTAGCACGGGGCTTTCCCGCAAGGCCAGCGGTCACGATCAGGTCCCGGCCTGGCGAGCGAAATAGGTGCGGATGGCCTGGGCGGCGGCATCGGCGATCACGCGCCGCCCTTCGGCGGATTCGAGGTAGCCGGTATCCTCTGCGTTGCTGATGTAACCGGTCTCGAACAGGAGCGAGGGCACGTCCGGCGCCTTGAGAACGGCCAGCGCGGCGGATTCGACGGTATCGTAGTGCAAGGGCACCTTGCCTTGTATCTCACGCAAGAACAGCTGCGCCGCGCCCACCGATCCCGCCTGGGCCTCGCGCTGCGACAGGTCGAGAAGGATCGCGCCCACCGCGTCGCTGGTCTGCGAAAGCGGGACGCCGTTGATCGTGTCGGCGCGGTTTTCTCGCGCGGCGAAACGGGCGGCAGCTTCGGTGGAGCCGCGATCGGAGAGGATATAGACGCTTGCCCCCCGCGCCCCGTCGGACTGCGCGCTGTCGGCATGGATGGAGACGAACAGGTCCGCGCCCAGATCTCGGGCGATCGCCGGGCGGTCGGCCAAGGGAATGAAACGGTCGTCCTCGCGCGTCATCGCCACGCGGATGCCGCCGCCTTCCAGCAGGCGCTTGCGGATTTCCAGGGCGATCGCCAGAGCCACCGCCTTTTCCTTCACCGCACCCGCCCCGGCCCCGGGATCGAAGCCGCCATGCCCGGGATCGAGCACCACCAGTGGCCGGCTGGCATCTTGCGGGCCGGCTATGGTCGGCAGATCGCGCGGCTGGTTCACCGGCGGCAGCGCGATCCGGACGACGTAATCCCGCCCGCCGCGCGCCAGCAGCGGGCCGAAGACGACGGCCGCCAGTGTCGCCGAGGGCAACAGGAGGAGCATTGCGATCAGAAGCCGGCGGAACGTCACCGGGCGATGACTAGGTGCCCCGCCCCGCCCCGGCAATGCCCCCTAAGGAAGCTGGCAAGATTTTGATAACCATAGCGGCGCTAAGCTTCACCTCGCCTTTCGTCCGGACCTTGCCCCCCAAGGGCACAGATGCTAGGCCAGACCCATCCGGGGCTCTGACGGCTTCGAACCTCGCATTATCGGGAAGGAAGCCCTAGATGGCTCCCGAAGATGCGCCGGCTCTTGTCAGAACCCGGTCGTCACCACCGGAGAATTCGTTTCCGGTGTCCGCACAGGTTGACGCGAACAATGAGAATGCAACTGCCGTCCTGCCAGCCGATGCCCGAACGGGCATGGGCTGAACGGACGCCGCTTGCAGCGCCGCCAATCGCGCCGCGCATTCTCGGGTTTGCAGACACGATATCCGCATACGGAGCGTTCTGCTCCGGGATTACCCACCTTGCCGCGCCACAGCGCCACAGCCGCACCGTCGGCTGGCGCGCCATGTCCGGGCCTTTCGCCCGACGCCGCGGCACCTTCGAACAAAATCGCGCCCCCGCACGCTCCGGAGCCCCTGGCCTCAGAGCATCGCCGCGGCGTGTCTGGAGAATACATAATGGCAACGCGCATGCTGATCGATGCGCGCCACCCGGAAGAAACACGGGTGGCGGTCCTCAAGGGCAACAGGATTGAAGAGTTCGACTTCGAGTCGGCCGACCGGAAGCAGATAAAGGGCAATATCTATCTCGCGAAAGTCACGCGGGTAGAACCGTCGCTGCAGGCGGCGTTCGTCGATTTCGGCGGCAATCGCCATGGCTTCCTGGCCTT
>NZ_CAXYKL010000247.1:0-3961 GCF_964277725.1 uncultured Novosphingobium sp.
GCGCGCGATGCACGTTGCCTTCAGCCTCCTCGGCATCGCCCTGATCATGCTGGCCGCCTTCCTGCTATCGGCCAACCGGGGCGCGATCCGCCCGCGCGTGGTGGGTGCAGCTTTCGCCTTGCAGGCCGGGTTCGCAGCGCTTGTCCTCTACGTGCCCTTCGGCCGCACCGTGCTGGGCGGGGCGGCGCGAGGGGTGGAGACGTTGCTGGGCTATGCCCATGCGGGCGTCGATTTCCTGTTCGGCCCGCTGGCCAGGCCGGAAATGGGCGGCACCAGCTTCGCCATTTCGGCGCTGCCGGTGATCATCTTCTTCGCCTCGCTGATCTCGATCCTCTATTATCTCAAGATCATGCCGCTGGTGATCCGCTGGATCGGCGGCGGGCTGGAGAAGATCACCGGCATCTCCAAGGTGGAAAGTCTGGCGGCCGCCTCGAACATCTTCGTCGGCCAGAGCGAGGCGCCACTGGTGGTCCGCCCCTATCTCGCTTCGCTGACGCCCTCGCAGTTGTTCTGCCTGATGACGGTGGGCATGGCGGGTGTGGCGGGCACGATCCTTGCCGCCTACGCCAGCATGGGCATCCGTATCGACTATCTGGTGGCGGCCGCATTCATGTCCGCGCCGGGAGGCATCTTCATGGCCAAGATGATCATGCCCGATCCGCGCGCGGCGGCGCCCTCGCTGATCGCCGATGGTGACGTGCTACGTTATGAGCATGATGCGCCCCCGCCCGCCGGAATGGCCGCCGCCGCGCTGAAGAGGGAGGACATGACGCACCAGCCGGGCGTGCACGACGACGTGCCGGTCGAAGTGCCGCATGACGAGGAGAAGCCCGCCAATATCATCATGGCCGCTGCGCAAGGGGCGCAGACCGGCGTGAAACTGGCGGTGGCGGTAGGCGCGATGGTGCTGGCGTTCGTGGCATTGATCGCGCTGGCGAACGGCCTGGTCGGCTGGATCGCGGGGCTGCTGGGCTTTGCCGATGTGACGTTCCAGGTGCTGCTGGGCTACCTCTTCGCACCGATCTTCTACCTGCTGGCAACGCCCGACTGGAACGAGGCGCTGCAGGCGGGCGGACTGTTCGGCACCAAGATCGTGCTGAACGAATTTGTCGCCTTCATCGAACTGGGCAAGGACGCCGGACTTTCGCCGCGCACCGTGGGCGTGATCACCTTTGCCTTGTGCGGTTTCGCCAACTTCTCGTCGATCGCAATCCAGATGGCGGTGACGGGCGGCCTGGCCCCGAACCAGCGCCCGGTGATCGCCAGGCTGGGCATGCGGGCGCTGGCGGCCGGTAGCTTATCCAACTTGATGAGCGCGGCGCTGGCCGGGTTGTTCCTGGGGTTGGGCTGACCCGCCCGGCAAGGGCCGCCGCGTTCGAAGAGACGTCCTCTCAGCTTGGCGTCATCACGCCCTTATGATGCCCGGCAAAGCCCAGGAACGCCTTCATCCAGCCGTTCAGGAAATCGCGCGAAGCTTCTGAGATCGTGTGGTCATCCGCCACCAGATCGTCCTTCCACTGGATGTAGGCCTCCGGCTGATCCATCAGCGGCACGTCCAGGTAGGCGAGCACGATGCGCAGATGCGATTGCCCCAGCGCGGTGCCGATCGGGCTGATCGAAGTGCCGATCACCGCAGACGGCTTCCCCTTCCACACGCTCTCCCCATAAGGACGCGAGCCGTAGTCGATCGCGTTCTTCAGCACGCCGGGGATCGAGCGGTTGTATTCCGGGCTGACGAACAGCAGCGCATCGCTGCTCTTCACCAGTTCGCGCAGGGCCACCACGGTCTCGGGCGGGCTCTCGTCATGCTCCTCGGTGTAGAGCGGCAAAGAGCCGATGTCGGCGAAGTGATATTCGTGTTCGGCCGCGTCGGGCAGGCGGATCAGAGCTTCGGCCAGACTACGGTTGATCGAACCGGGCCGAAGCGACCCGACGAGAACACAGATTTTGAGTGGCATGGACAGGCTCCTGAAGGGAAGAGTTCGGCAACCCAACCCTCGTCAGCCCCGGGCGTTCCCTTTTTGCGATCCGATCACCGCAACTCGATCAGGCGGAGCGACAAACCAGGATGATCAGGCGCGCACCGCGTGCGGGTTGGTTTCGCATGCCTCTTTGGTCTGCGTGCTGCCGCCACCCAGCAAGGCGATCGCCAGGAACCCGGCGATCACCAGCGCCACGAAGCCCAGGGTGACGAGGCCCAGGTACTTGTCGATGAATTTCTTGATCGGTGCGCCGAACAACCGGAACAGCACACCCACGATCATGAAGCTGATCGAGCGCGAGATGATGCTGGCGCCGATAAACACCGGCAGGCTCATGCCGATGAAGCCGGCGGTGATCGTCAGCAGCTTGAACGGGATCGGCGTGGCACCCTTCACGATGATGATCTCCGCGCCGTATTCGCGCAGATAGCAGGCGGCCTTGGGGAAGCTTTCCGCCAGGCCCAGCGCGTGGAGCAGCGCCTGCCCGAACGCTTCGTAAGCCAGCGCACCGATCGCGTAACCCAACAGTCCGCCCAGCACCGAGCCCAGCGTGGCGATCGCGGCGAAGCGGATCGCCTTGTTCGGCTCTGCCAGGCACATCAGACCCAGCAAGGGGTGCGGCGGCACCGGGAAGAAGCTTGCCTCCATGAAGGCGAAAGCGGCCAGCCACCAGGCGGCATGCGGGTGCGAGGCCTTGGCCAAGGTCCAGTTATACAGGCGGCGCAGCATGTGATTCCCCCTGGACCACGCCGATGCGCCGTCCCGTATCGCCGTGACTAGCAGCAAACCCCCGGCGAGCAAGCGCGTAACCTAATTGGCACTTTTTGCTTGACTTGTTCAGGCGATATCGGTACATAACAGGAACAACGTCGGAGGGCTGATCTGCTCTCCCCGATCCGCAAAACTTGCAGGAGCCCATCATGGTGGACACGAAGGTGCCTTCCAGCACCCGGCCGCGCGTCATGCGCGCCGCCCCCAAAGACCGCTGGCGGCGCGTGTTCCTGAATGCGCTGGCTGCGACCTCCAACGTCACCGCATCTGCCAAAGCGGCCAATGTGCCGACGTCCAAGGCCTATAACGCACGGCGCAAGGATGCGGCGTTTTACCGCGCTTGGCAGGAAGCGCTGTGCGAAGGTTATGAGCATCTGGAAATGGCGCTGCTCCACCGCTTGCGCGAAGGCGAAGTGAAGGCCGCTCCGGGCGCCAAGCGCGGCGTGCGCGTGTTCGACAATGCCACCGCCCTGCGCTTGCTGATCGCCCACCGCGATTCCGTTTCGCGGCAGCAGGCGATCCGCGGCAACGAGGATGCGCAGGCCGTGATCGCGGAGATCAACGCGCGCATCCTGAAGCTGCGCAAGCCGGCCGAGTTGGAAGCGCCATCCACGATCGACGCGGCGGCGGAGCCTTGCGATGACTGAGACCGAACTCTTCACGCGCTATGCCGGGGCCAGCGACGCGGATCGCCAGCGGGTGTTCGCCGGTCTGCACGACGACGGCCCCGTCGAAACGAGAAGCAACTGGCGCATGTGGGGCCGGGCGGAGCAAATCGCGCCCGCCGGAGACTGGCGGACGTGGCTAATCATGGCCGGGCGCGGCTTTGGCAAGACCCGCGCCGGGGCGGAATGGGTGCGCGAGATGGCGGAGGCTTATCCCGACGCCCGCATCGCGCTGGTCGCCGCATCCTTGAGCGAGGCGCGTGCCGTGATCGTGGAGGGCGAAAGCGGCTTGCTCTCGCTCGGTCCGGTGCATCGCCGCCCCGCCTTCGAACCCTCGCTGCGCCGCGTGACTTGGCCCAACGGCGCGCAGGCCACGCTCTATTCGGCAGGTGAGCCGGATTCGCTGCGCGGCCCCCAGCACAGCCACGCCTGGTGTGACGAGATCGCGAAGTGGGACAATGCCGGCGGCCGTGCCATCGCCGCGTGGGACAACCTGATGCTGGGGCTGAGGCTGGGCACGCAGCCCCGCATCGTCGCCACCAC
>NZ_CAXYKL010000248.1:0-7416 GCF_964277725.1 uncultured Novosphingobium sp.
GATACGCAGCAGGAAGCGGCCGCCGTGGCGTTTGGCCAACAGCCAGTTGTGCAGGGCAGCCCGCACGTTGCCGACATGGAGGAGGCCGGTGGGCGAAGGCGCAAAGCGGGTAACGATGGTCATGATCAAGCGGGGATTAGGCGGCGCGGGCGGGCAGGTCAAATGCCCGCGCGGCGAACCGTATTTGACCATAGAGCGCAAAGATCGCGGGGCAGGCACATGGCCTACCCCGCCGGTGATCAGCCTTTCGCCGGTTGCTCCGCCAGGAACCCGGCCGCGTCCAGATCCACCGTGAACTCACGCTCCCACAGGCGCAGGTTGCCGCATGCCTTGAGAAAGGCGTCCACCGATTTGGCGCTATCTAGCGGTATGATGCCCTCGTCCATGTCCTTCTCGGTGACGCCGGCGCGCTGGATAAACGGCAAGGCTTCCGGTGTGTAGCCGATGAACTTGCAGTGCGCGAACGCGTCGGAAACGAAGTCCTTGGCGGTCTTGTCCTCGGCAAGCATCGCCGCGCCCTCTTCAGATAGCACCAGTGCCACCGCATCGTAGAGGACCGAAGGGCCGCCATCGATCTTCTGCTTGCCCTCTACCATGGTGCCATCGTCCAAAGTGGCACCGGCGATCTTCGGCGCGATGATCTCGGACACCGCGCCCATCGCGGCCACGCTCTCCGTCAGCGCCGTGACCAGCTTGGCCGACGCGCCATCGGTGACAAGGATGCCCAGCTTACGCCCGGCAAAGCTTTCCGGTCCGCGCCCTACGATGCTGAGCGCCGGGCTGGCCGGCAGATCCGTGCGCGGTTCCACGGCCGCCTTTTCCTTGGGTGGCAATTCCTTCAGCCCCAGGCCACCTGCGACGACCTTGGCCAACGTCTCGTCGATATTGCGCAAATGGCCGACAATCTTCTGGCGGATGTCGACCCGCTCCACCTTCGAAAGCTCGAACACCAGGGCATCGCCGATATGCTTCTGCTCGATCGGCGCCTGGCTGATGAAGAACTGGCGCGCCTGGCTATAGTGATCAGCGAAGCTGGCTGAGCGGACCTGCGCCTTGCGGCCGCTCTCCTCGGCAGGGAAATGGCGATAGCCGGTGGTGGGGGATTCGCGCGGGTTGGGGCCCGATCCGGCCCAGCTGTTCGGCTCATAATTCACGCGGCCCTTGGGATTGCGCATCGCCATGTGCCCATCCTGCTGGAAATTCATCACCGGGCAGCCGCGCGGCTGGTTGATCGGTATGTGCGCGAAGTTGGGCGAGCCCAGGCGCTTGAGCTGCGTATCAAGATACGAGAAGTTGCGGCCCTGAAGCAGCGGATCGTTAGTAAAACCGATGCCGGGCACCACGTTCTGCGTGCAGAACGCCACCTGTTCGGTCTCTGCGAAGAAGTTCTCCACCCGCGCATCCAGCACGAAGCGGCCGATGATGCGGACGGGTATCTGCTCTTCCGGAATCAGCTTGGTGGCGTCGAGCACGTCGAACTCGAAGTTGTCGGCAAATTCGTCGTCGAACAACTGTACACCCAGGTCCCATTCGGGCGGCGTGTCCTGATCGATCGCGTCCCACAAGTCGCGGCGGTGGAAGTCCGGATCGGCGCCGTTGATCTTAACCGCCTCGTTCCACATCACCGACTGCAGACCCTGCCTGGGCTTGAAGTGGAACTTGACATACGTGCCCTTGCCCTCGGCATTGATCAGCCGAAAGGTGTGAACGCCAAAACCCTCGATCGTGCGGAACGAGCGGGGGATCGTCCGGTCGGACATGATCCACATGATCATGTGCATCGATTCCGGCGTCAGGCTGATGAAATCCCAGAAGTTGTCATGCGCCGTCTGAGCCTGCGGAAAGCCGCGATCGGGCTCTTGCTTGGCGGCATGGACCATGTCGGGGAACTTGATGGCGTCCTGGATGAAGAACACCGGGATGTTGTTGCCCACGATGTCCCAGTTGCCCTCCTTCGTATAGAACTTGGCGGCGAAACCGCGCACGTCGCGCGCCAGATCGGGCGAGCCCTTGTTGCCGGCGACGGTGGAGAAGCGCACGAAGATCTGCGTTTGCTCGCCCACTTCGGTCAGCATCTTGGCGACTGTGTGGTCTTCCAGGCTTTCCGTCAGGGTGAAAGTGCCGTGGACGCCGAAGCCCCGGGCATGGACCACGCGCTCCGGAATGCGCTCATGATCGAAGTGGAAGATCTTTTCGCGAAAGTGGAAATCTTCCAGCAGCGTGGGCCCGCGATCGCCGACCTTGAGCGAGTTCTGGTCATCCGCGACACGGACGCCTTGCTGCGTCGTCAGCACATCACCGCCATCGTCCGCGATCTGGTGCAGTTCGCCGCCCGCACCGACTTCTGTGTCAAAGCTGCGTGCGACGTCTTCAGGACGGGTGTCTTCGCTGGTCATTTTGGTCATAGTCGCTTCCTTATTGGTCACGACATTGGCCCACAAAGAGCCTATCGCATTATAAGAATAACCGACCGGCGCGCAGGAAGTTGCTTGATTTTTATTTATTTACAAATATTTAGATCATAACAATTGTCTAGTTTGACGCCAGCGCTGCTATCGCGATCCGCCGGTAGATACGGGCGAGCACTTCCAGATCCGGCACCGCCACCGCCTCATCCCGCTTGTGCATCGTGGCATTGCACAGGCCGAACTCGATCACCGGAGACAAGTCCTTCAGGAAGCGCGCGTCGGACGTGCCGCCGCTCGTCGAAAGCTCGGGTTTGTGTCCAGTTTCGGCTTCGATCGCGGCGCTGACCATATCGGAGAACGCGCCGGGCGGCGTCAGGAACGCTTCACCGGAGATCAGAGCCCGCGCGCTACCACCATGGCGGGCTGCGATTTGCGTCACCTTTTCGGACAGGCTCGTGCCGGTATGTCGATCGTTGAAGCGGATCGAGATGCGCGCGCTCGCCTTGGCGGGGATGACGTTGTGCGCCGGATTGCCGACGGTCAGGTCGGTCACTTCCAGGTTCGACGCCTGGAACCAGTCCGTCCCCTCATCCAGTACCAGCGCCTTCAATTCGGTCAGCATCGCGACCAGCCGCGTGATCGGATTGTCCGCCAGGTGCGGGTAAGCGACGTGGCCCTGCACGCCTTCGACATCGAGGAAGATGTTGACCGAACCGCGCCGGCCGATCTTGGCCATATCGCCCAGCCGGTTGACCGAGGTCGGCTCTCCCACAAGGCACAGGTCCGGGATCGCCCCCACTTCGCGCATCTTTTCGATCAGCGCCAAAGTGCCGTAACGCGCCGGGCCTTCCTCATCCCCGGTGATCACGAAGCTGAGGGTGCCCGCTTCTGCCGGAATATCCCGCGCAGCCACGGCCATAGCCGCGATCGACCCCTTCATGTCCACCGCGCCGCGGCCATACAGCAGCTCGCCCCGGATCTCCGGCGCGAACGGCGCGCTGGTCCAACCCTCTCCAGGCGGCACGACATCCAAGTGTCCGGCAAAGGCGAAATGGCGCGAGCCCTCAGGGCCCCGCCGGATCGCCAGCATGTTCTCCACCGGACCATCCGGTGCTTCACCGGCAACGAAGCGGATCACCTCGAAGCCGATGGGGGCCAGTGCCGCCTCCAGGCAGTCGAACACCATGCCCCGCGCCGGTGTGACGCTGGGGCATGCGATCAGCGCTTGTGCCAAATGCGCGACGGTCTGGGGTGCGGCAGTGATCTGGGTCATGCCGCCCCTTCGCACATCGGGCAGGAAAGCCGCAACCGCCCTACTGCGCGGCGGGCATCTCGTACTGCTCGATCACCCATTGCTCCGCCTCGGCCCCGGCGATCCATTGCTGCATCCACTCGTGCTCCCACACGGCCTGCATGTAGGACAGGGCGAAACCGGGCACGCCGATGCCATATGTGCGAAAGCGGCTGACCACCGGCGCATAGATCACATCCGCCGCGCAGAACGTGCCGAACAGGAACGGCCCGCCCTTGCCGAACCGCGCCCGCGCTTCGGCCCACAGCGTCAGGATGCGCACCACATCGGCCTGCACCTCCGCCGAAAGCGTGAAGCCGGAGGCCGATGCCCGCACGTTCATCGGGCAGGATCGACGCAGCGCCAGGTAGCTGGAATGCATTTCGGCCACCATCGATCGCGCCATGGCACGCGGGCCGTCGTCCTTGGGCCAGAAGCGATCGCGCCCTACCTTGTCCGCCAAATATTCGATAATCGCCAAGCTGTCCCACACCACGGCCTCGCCATCCCACAGGACGGGCACCTTGCCGGACGAGGGCGCGAGCTCCTCAGCGCTGCGCTTGCGCTCTTCCCAATCCTCTCCGAGGATGGGCACGGTCAGTTCCTCGAATGCGAGGCCCGACTGCTTGACGGCAAGCCAGGCCCGCAAGCTCCAGCTCGAATAGTTCTTATTGCCAATGATCAGCTTCATGGGCGGCGTCCCTCCTGCTGGCCCATCGCGCCTAGAGGTTCAGATTTCGCTTGTCGAGGATGAACAGGAGCGTCGCCTCGACCGGGAACCGCGCAAGGCGATCACAAGTTGATGGGGATCGAGGAGACATTCATGCGCAAGGCCGATTTCTTTGTCATGAGCGCGATCGTCATGCTGGCCGGTTGCGGCGGCAACGGCGCTCCCGAAGCCAACGCGAGCAACGCCCCGTCCGATGCGCCGACAACCGAAGCGGCCATACCGGCTCCCAGTGAGGCGGCGGCTGCTACGTCTGACACGGCCCCGGTGATGCCGCCGCCAGTGCCGATGCCGCCCGCACCGCCGGCTTCGGATATCGGCGCGCCGCCGCCCGCACCCCCTGTGAGTTCGTTGACGCCCGAGGCAATGAAGGGCGTGAAGGGCGCGCGCGCCGTGCTGCTGACTTGGGCTCGCGCCCTGGAGAACCGGCAGTTCGGCACTGCCTGGGACCAGTTCGGCAACCCGCCCGCCAGCCGCGCCGCGTTCACCAAGTGGTGGCAGCGTTATCGCACGATCACCGTCTCCGCGCCCACCGGCGAAATGGAGGGAGCTGCGGGGTCATCCTATTACACCGCCCCCGCGATCGTCACCGGCGAAACGATCGAGGGCAAGCCCTTTCGATTGCAAGGCGATGTTATCCTGCGCCGGGTGAACGATGTGGACGGCGCTACCCCGGCCCAACTGCGCTGGCACATTGAATCGGCGGATCTGAAGGCGGCGGGGTCGTAAGGTTGCCTGCGCGCCTAAGAAACGGGCCGCAACCTCAATCCAAACCCGCATCTGCCGCGATGATCTTGCCGATCCCGGACCAGTCGATGTCCTCGCCCTCGCGCGCGATAGTGGAAAGCAGGTGATCGCGCACTACGCCCAGCACCGGCATCGGCACGCGCGATGCCTCGGCCGCCGCGCCGACCAGCCGCATGTCCTTCAGCCCTAGGGGCGCCGCGAAGCCCGCCGGGCGATAGCGTTCCTCCACCAGCATCTTGCCATAGTTGCGATGGACCAGCCCGCCGAACAGCGTTTCGGTCAGCACTTCCATCATCGCGGCGCGCTCAACGCCGTTCTTTGCGGCCAGGGTAAGCGCCTCGGCCATCGTCTCGATCGAGGCCATGATCAGGAAATTGCCTGAAAGCTTCACCACGTTGGCCTGGCTGGGCTTGTCACCCACCACGAACGTGCGCTGGCCGATCGCGTCGAACAGAGGCTTGCAGCGCGCCAGATCATCGGCCTCCCCCGCCGCGACCACGAACAACTTGGCCACCGCCGCGGCGTCCGGCCTGCCGAATACGGGCGCGGAGACGAAACGGCCACCCTTCGCCCGGTAGGCCTGCTCCAGACGCTCTGCCAGTTGCAAGCTGATGGTGCTGAGCGAAACATGCAGCGCCGGGGATTCACCGGACAGCAAGCCATTCTCGCCAAAGCAGACCGCTTCCAACGCCGCATCGTCCGCCAGCATCGTGGCGACGATATCGCCATTCCCCGCCTCCGCGGGAGAGGCTGCGCGCCTGGCTCCCTTGGCGACAAGATCGTCCGCCTTGTCCGAGCTGCGGTTCCACACGGTCAAGGCATGGCCCGCCGCCAGCACGTTGCCTGCGATCGCGTGGCCCATCTGGCCAAGCCCGACAAATCCGATGTTCATACCATTGATCCTGACTACCAAGTCCGCCGCCCGCGCTCATGTAGAAACGCGGGCGCGGCTTACCAGATCAGGTGGCGATATCACCCAGCACGGCGGCGCGAAGCTCGGCGATGCCCAGGCCCTTCTCCGAGGAAGTGACATGGACGACCGGATAGGCGGCGGAATGCTTGCGCGCTTCCGCTTCGGTATGCCGCGTAACGGCCTCCAATTCGCTGGCCTTGATCTTGTCCGCCTTGGTTAGGACGATGCGATAACCGACTGCCGCCTCGTCCAGCATCTGCATCATCTCGGCGTCGACCGTCTTCACGCCGTGCCGGGCGTCGACCAGCAGCAGCGTGCGCTTCAGCACCACGCGGCCCCGAAGAAAATCGCGAACCAACCGCCGCCACTTCTCGACCACGGCGGGCGGTGCCTTGGCAAAGCCATAGCCCGGCATGTCGACCAGCCGGAACACCAGCGGATCGCCGACGTCGAAGAAGTTCAGCTCCTGCGTTCGGCCCGGCGTCACCGAAGTACGCGCGATGGCCTTTCGCCCGGTGATGGCATTCAGCAACGAGGATTTGCCCACGTTTGACCGACCGCACAGCGCGATCTCGGGCGTGATCGGATCGGGCAGGAACTGCAGCTGCGGGGCGCTCAGCAGGAACTGGACCGGCCCGGCAAACAGCTTGCGCGCGCGTTCGATGTCATCTTCGTCAGTCATGCTCTATCTCCGTTCGTGCCGAGCGAAGTCGAAACACGCTGATGCCGCCCTCCCGCGTATCGACTTTTCGCTCGACACGAACGGGACGTGGCTATGATTGCCGGCCCCTGCCTCTGGCCCCAGGCCCGTGAAGTTAGCCCTTCGCCGCAGCCGCCCGCTGCTTATCGGCGGCTTCCTTCTCGGCCATCGCCTTCAACTGCGGATGGCGGCTGTAGAGGAACTTTTGCTGCACGATCGTGAGGACGTTCGATGTGATCCAGTAGATCAACAGGCCGGCCGCGAACGGGGCCATCACGAACATCATGAACCAGGGCATCAGCATCATCACCTGCTGCTGCGCCGGATCGCCCTGCGCGGGGTTCAGCTTCATTTGCAGGAACATGGTGACACCCAGGATCACCGCCAGCACACCGATCGCCAAGAAGCTGGGTGGATCGAACGGCAGCAGGCCGAACAGGTTTAGGATGTGCAGCGGATCGGGTGCGGACAAGTCCTTGATCCACAATACGAACGGCTGGTGCCGCATCTCGATCGCCAGCATCAGCGTCTTGTACAGCGCGAAGAACACCGGGATCTGCAGGAAGATCGGAAGGCAGCCCGCCAGCGGGTTCACCTTCTCGGTCTTGTACAGCTCCATGATCTTCTGCT
>NZ_CAXYKL010000249.1:0-15621 GCF_964277725.1 uncultured Novosphingobium sp.
CGCGAACTTGATTGATCTTTCTTCCTTAGGCTGACGCCATTCCTCAACACCGGGCATTTTACCTTTGATGTGACGGTGCTAGGGCGGGCAGCGTGAACAGTATTCGCCAATGGGGCCTCGTGGCCGAGCGCTCCTTCGCACGCATCGTCGTGACGTTGGTGGGCCTTGGATTTCTAGCGGTCCTGGTCGCCGGGATCGGTGCGCTGCTGGTGATGCTGCGCAGCGAGGAGCACACTCGCTGGGTCAATCACACCTACATGGTGGAGCGGCACGTCAGCGGCATCCGCCTGTCACTGGAAGAGATGCGCAGCGCCAGGCGCGGCATGTTGCTGGGCCGCGCGGGCGGCGCGGCGGCCTATGACGCGGCGCGGCGGCATCTCGACGCGGAGATCGCCAGTGCGGAACGCCTGACCCAAGACAACATCGTGCAACAGGCCAATGTGCGCGAACTGCGCGGCGAAGCGAACGTGCTGGATACGCAATACCGCGAGGCGTTGCGCGGTGACGAGACGGCGCATCTGGACGAATTGGCCCGGCAACAGACCGCGATCCGGCTGATCGCCTTGGCCAACCGCATGCTCGCGGAAGAGCGTGGTTTGATGAAGGATCGGGCGGAGGCTCAGCAGGCTACGCTGCGCATGTTCTATGCGATTCTGGGTGTCGCGGGCGTGCTGCTGTTGTTCGTTGGCGGAGCATCGATCCTGATCATCGTTCGCTACACGCGCGATCTTTCCCACACCCGTGACGAATTGCGCGCGCTCAACACCAATCTGGAAGGTGCGGTGCGCGTTCGAACAGAGGACTTGCAGCGCGCCAACGACGAGATTCAGCGCTTCGCCTACATCGTCAGCCACGATTTGCGTGCCCCCTTGGTTAACGTGATGGGCTTCACGTCCGAGCTGGAGGCGGCTTTGCGCCCGCTCTCGCAGTTGCTGGAGCAGGTGGAGGCCACCAACCCCGCGCTCGTGTCCGCCGATGCCCGGCTGGCGGTGAAGGAAGACTTGCCCGAAGCACTCGGCTTCATTCGTGCCTCGACGCAGAAGATGGACCGGCTGATCAACGCCATCCTGCGCTTATCGCGCGAAGGGCGGCGCAACATCGCCCCCGATGATGTGCCGTTGACGCCGCTGGCCGAAGGCATCGTCGACGGTATCCGCCATCTGGTGGATGAGCGCGGGGCGCAGATCACCGTCCAGCCGGACATGCCCACGATCTTCACCGATCGGCTGGCATTGGAGCAAGTGGTTTCGAACCTGGTGGAAAATGCGCTGAAATATCTGCAGCCCTCTCGTCCCGGCCAGATCGCAATCTTGGCGGAGGAAGCCGCTGGCCGCATCCGCATTCGGATCCAGGACAATGGCCGCGGTATCGACCCGCGCGATCATGAACGGATCTTCGATCTGTTCCGGCGCTCTGGCGTGCAGGACCAGCAGGGTGAAGGGATCGGGCTGGCGCATGTGCGGACATTGGCTTATCGGCTGGGCGGAACGATCGGCGTCACTTCGCAACTGGGCGAGGGGGCGACGTTCACCATAGATTTGCCGGCCCGGTACGAGGGTGACAAGGAACGGTTAGCATGACGACGGAACGCGCGGTCAACATCGTGATGATCGAGGATGACGAAGGCCACGCCCGTCTGATCGAGAAGAATATCCGCCGCGCCGGGATCAGCAACACGGTGCACCATTTCCTCGACGGCACGTCGGCGCTGCACTTTCTGTACGAGGACCCCAATGGACCGGTGCACAATGGACCGTCGCTGATCCTGCTGGACCTTAACTTGCCGGACATGAGCGGCACCGACATCCTGGCGCGCATCAAGGCCGAGAACAGTCCGCTCAAGCGCGCGCCCGTCGTGGTGCTGACCACCACCGACGACAAGGTGGAAATCCAGCGCTGCTACGATCTGGGCTGCAACGTCTACATCACCAAGCCTGTGAATTATGAAAGCTTCGCGGACGCTATCAAGCAATTAGGATTGTTCCTGTCCGTCATTCAGGTCCCCGATCCGGAAGCTTCATGATCGACAACCGGGCCGCGATACTCTACATCGACGATGACGAAGGCCTGCGACGGTTGACGCAGCGGGCGCTGGAGCGGCGCGGCTATATGGTCACCACGGCGGCCAGTGGCGATGAGGGCATCGCGGCGGCGTGCGACCGGGCGTTCGATCTGGTGGCTGTGGATCACTACATGCCCGGCAAAGACGGGCTGGAGACGCTGCGGGACTTGCAGGCGCTCGATCCGGCGCCGCCGGTCATCTATGTGACCGGTTCGGATGAAAGCCGGCTGGCCGTCGCCGCGCTGAAGGCGGGCGCGATGGACTATGTGGTGAAGACCGCAGATGCCGACTATTTCGACCTTCTGGTGGAAGCGGTGGATCAAGCCTTGGCGAATGTTCGGCTGCGGCGCGAGCATGCTTCCAGCGAACAGCAGTTGCGGGCGGCGAATGACCGTTTGCAATCCCTGCTGAAGGAAGTGAATCACCGCGTCGCGAACAGTCTGCAGTTGGTTTCCGCGCTTGTCGGCATGCAGGCGCGGCTGGTGACGGACAAGGCTGCCTTCGCCGCCTTGGCCGACACCGAGCGCCGCGTGGCCGCGATCGCGCAAGTCCACCGCCGCCTCTACACGTCGGATAGCGTGGAGACGGTCGACATGGCGGATTATCTGGGTTCGCTGGTGGCGGAACTGGGCGAAACCTGGTCCACACCTACCGCACCGCGCAATATCACGCTGGTTGCAGAGCCCTTGCAGCTCGCTACCGACCGCGCGGTGGCGCTGGGGGTAGTGGTGAACGAATTGGTCACCAACGCCTGCAAATACGCTTACCAGCCCGAAGTCGGCGGTGCGGTGCGGGTGCGGCTCCATGCGGATACACCGGAAAGCTATTGCCTGGTGGTGGAGGATGACG
Source organism: uncultured Novosphingobium sp. (assembly GCF_964277725.1). Classification (NCBI taxonomy): domain Bacteria; kingdom Pseudomonadati; phylum Pseudomonadota; class Alphaproteobacteria; order Sphingomonadales; family Sphingomonadaceae; genus Novosphingobium; species uncultured Novosphingobium sp. The sequence goes on from NZ_CAXYKL010000249.1 coordinate 2,912, forward strand.
GCTGTGGTCCGCCACAATCGGGGCTGGTGAAAGGCACCGGGCTGGGTTCCAAGATCGTGGGCGCAATGGCTTCGACGCTTCGGGCGGAAGTCAGCTATCAGGGCGCCAATCCGGGCCTGCGCGCCACGCTGCGCGCGCCATTGCACTAAACGGGCGCTTCGTAGCGGGTGGCTTAGCGGAACACGCAGAACCAGCGTATCCCAACGATCATCACGGGTGCCCGAAGGCAAGGTTCTATACTGTTTCGTGAAACTGCTGGTGCGGTCAAGAAGACTCGAACTTCCACGGGCTTTCGCCCACAACGACCTCAACGTTGCGCGTCTACCAATTCCGCCATGACCGCTAAATCACCGAGTTGGCCGAAGCCGTTCCGGGGCAGGAGCGCGCCATTAGCAAAGCGATCCGTCCCCGGCAAGTGCGATGGCGATTGTTTTATCGCCAAGGAGAAATCAGGAAGGCTTCCAGCCGATCTCAGCCGATTTTGCGGACTTGGGCACATCCGTCACCGCCTCGTTGATGGTGATCGTCTCCCCAGGGGCCAGCTGGCGCTTGGGCGGGACGACTTCCCAGCTGTAGACGATCCGATCGCGCGCATCGCGCAGCACGATCAGGATCGTGGGGACGTAACGCGTTTCCCGTCCGATGTTGCTGACAGTGCCGCTGGCTCCGAAATACTCCGTGCCGTTTGGCAGGGTGCGTCGATCCTGTCGCTTGGGCGGGAAATCCAGCGTCAGGTCCTGCTGCGCCTGGGCGAACGTGGGACGGGCGACCGGCACCCAATCGGGCAGGCCAGCCCAGGCGACTACGCCTGCCAGACCAAGCGTCACCACGGCAAAGACGATGGCGGCGGCCATGCCGATCTTTGCCCAGTTGCGCCGGGGGCGGAACGGTGGCGCAAAATCGAAGCGGGACGGGCCTTCGTCTGAAAACTGGCTAATACTCGTATCGTCGTACCGGCTGGGCCGCGGCGAAGCTGCCGCTTCGGCCGAGGGCGCAACGTCTCCAGGCGCGTCAGCCACGGTGGCTGCAGGCTCTGGCAACGGGCTTTCCGGCGCCGATGCTGCGGCAACGCCCGCAGGCGCGCCTTCCAATGCCGGTCCGTCCTGGAACCAGCTGTGGCGGCATTTGGCGCAACGGACCGTGCGCCCTTCGACGCCGATTGCGCTGTCCGGGACCGCATAGCGCGTGGCGCAGGCAGGGCAGGCGATGATCATGGTCAGGCGACTAGACACGGGACTTGCGTTTGCGACAAGCCGGTGACCGTCTTGATCACGCTCGGAAGCGATTTTTTCCACATTCATCGCTTGTTGCACCCATGTTGATCGGGAGAGATGCGTAACCGATTGCTACCGGATGCGTCGTTCGTCTTGCCTGCGCCCCGGTTTAGCGCCTACCGCAGTCGCCGCGATGGAGCGTAAGACGAAGCGATGACGGGCAAGGCTGAGAGCGAAATCGTTCATTTCGACAACGTCGGCCTACGCTACGACCATGATCGCGAGGTGTTGAGCGATCTGTCGTTCACGCTGTTTGGTGGCACTTTTTATTTTCTGACCGGGGCGAGCGGAGCGGGGAAGACCTCGCTGCTGCGCCTGCTGTACCTTGCCCAGCGCCCTTCACGCGGGGTGGTGCGCATGTTCGGCAAGGACGCGATCACGATGCCGCGCAGCGGTCTGCCCGCCTTGCGCCGCCGGATCGGCGTGGTGTTCCAGGATTTCCGGCTGGTGCCGCATTTGTCCGCGTTCGACAACGTGGCCCTGCCGCTGCGGGTGGCGGGCTTCAGCGAGCGTGATATCGCCGGGCCGGTGGGCGATATCCTGGAGTGGGTGGGGCTGGCCGATCGCAAGACGGCGTTTCCCGCCGCGCTCTCGGGCGGAGAGCAGCAGCGCATCGCCATCGCGCGCGCCGTGATCGCACGGCCCGACATGCTGGTGGCGGACGAGCCGACGGGCAACGTCGACCCCGACATGGGCCTGAAGCTGATCCGATTGTTCGAATTGTTGAACCGCCAGGGCACGACCATCGTGGTCGCGACGCACGACATGCAGCTGCTGCGTAAGGTGCCCAGCGCCCTGATCATGCGGCTGGACAAGGGTCGATTATCGGACCCGACCGGGGCCCTGCGCTATCCCCCCAGGACGCCCGCATGAAGGCGCGCGCTCGCAAGAATGCCGGGATCGCCCGGGGGCGGCGATTGTTCGCCGGGGCCGAGGCGAAGTTCGTGCCGCAAGCGCGCTTGTCCGGACCGATGCCGTGGGTAATCGCGATCATGGTGGCGATGACGGCGATCGCGCTGGCCGCAGGGCTCGCCCTTGGCAACACGGTGACAAGCGCGACTGCGGAAATTTCCGGCGGCGTGACGGTGCAAGTGGTGGAGCCGCGCGAAGACGTGCGTCAGCAGGAAGCGGCTCGTGCGCTGGACGCGCTGAAGGGCGAATCGGCGATCGCCAGCATGCGCCTGGTACCGCAGGAAGAACTGGACGCGCTGGTATCGCCTTGGCTGGGCGGCGGCGTGGATGTGACGGTCGGCATCGGCGTGCCCGTGCCCGCGCTGATCGACGTGCGCCTGAAGCAGGCGGCGACACCCGAGCGCATCGCCGCGATTCGCCGTGCGCTGGCGCCCGCAGCCCCGTCCGCGCGGGTGGACGCGCAAGCGGAGTGGCTGAAGCCGGTGTTCGATGCGATCGTCTCGTTGCAATGGTTGGCGCTGGTGCTGGTGGCATTGCTGGCCATGGCGCTTTCGGCTGCCGTGCTGCTCGCGGCCCGTTCGGCGCTGGGGGCCAACCGCGATACAATCGAGATCGTCCACTTGCTGGGAGGTACGGACGCGCAGATCGCCCGGGTGTTCCAGCGCTCGCTGGGTGTGGACGCGGCGGGCGGTGGGCTGGTCGGGCTGCTGCTGGCGGGGATTGTGATCGTGGTCCTGGGCCGCCGGTTCGCTGGGCTGAGCGCCGGACTGGTCAGCAGCGGGGCGCTGGTGTGGAGCGATTGGCTGCTGCTGGTGCTCGTGCCGCTGCTGGCGACCGCGCTGGCGATGATCACTGCCCGACTGACGGTGATGCATGCCTTGCGCAAGATGCTATAAGTAGCATTCCATGTTTCGCCGCATCGCCGCCTTCCTGCTCCTGATCTGGCTTTTCGGCTTCCTATGGTTTGCCGTGTCCCTGCCGCGTCCCGCCGGGATGGAGCGGACTGACGCTGTGATCGTACTCACCGGTGGGCCCGGGCGCATCCCCCATGCGCTGAACGTGGTCCGCCGTGGGCTGGCCCCGCGCCTGCTGGTGTCCGGCGTCGATCCCGAAGTTCTGCCGCGCGAATTCATGCGCGAATACGAGGTGCCCGCGCCAATGATGCGTTGCTGCGTCACGCTGGGCTACCGTGCGTTCGACACACGCTCCAACGCGGTGGAGGCGGCAAACTGGCTCAGGGCCCGCAAGGCGCGCACCGTACGCCTCGTCACTACGGACTGGCATATGCGCCGCGCCGCCTATGAACTGGGTCGCGAACTGCCGTCCGGCACAGTGATGCTGCGCGATGCGGTTCGCAGCCACCCCTCGCTGGAGGTCTTGTTCCTGGAATATCACAAGCTGCTGGCGCGCTACGTGATCGATACCTGGCAGAAGTGGCGGGGGGCATGATTCCGGTTGTCCACGTGCTGCGCAGCCTGGTGTTCTACCTGATCTTCTACATCGGGACGCTGGGTTATGTGCTGGCCTCGCTGACGGCGCTGCCTTTTAGTCGGAGCGGGTTCCAGACGGCGGTGCGTGGCTGGTCTCGCTATCACCGGCTCTGCACGCGCTGGTTACTGGGGATTCGCGTCGTGATCGAAGGCGATCTCCCCCAGTCTCATTTCCTGGTGGCTATTAAGCATGAGAGCTTCTTCGAAGCGATCGACCTGCCCAATCTGTTACCGCTGCCCGCCGTCATCGCCAAGGCCGAACTTTTGCGCATCCCGCTGTGGGGCCAGGCGGCCAGCGCTTATGGCCTGATCGGCGTGGAACGTGACAACGGCGCAAAGGCCCTGCGTGCGATGCTGGTTGAAGCGCGCAAGCTGGTGGCCGAGGGGCGGGTGCTGGCGATTTTCCCGGAAGGCACGCGGGTTCCGCACGACACCGCACCGCCGCTCGGCGCGGGCTTTGCCGGGCTCTACAAGCTGCTGGGATTGCCCGTGGTGCCGATCGCGGTGGACAGCGGTCCGCTCTATCACCGCTGGTGGAAAAGGCCCGGCACCATCACCGTTCGCGTGGGCGAGACCATCCCGACCGGCCTTAAGCGCGACGAAATCGAGCAGCGGGTGACCGCGGCGATCAACGCATTGAACCCCCAGACGGCAATCAGGCCGGGAACACCTTGACCGACTGGTTGCGGTATTGGACGTCGCCGAAGCTGGTGAGGAACGACACGTCGGCGGCATCGCGCCCGACGCCGATCTTGGCCATCATATCAGGGCTCGACATGCCGGTGGCGTCGACCATGTACCAGGTGTTGTCCAGGAACACCTCGGCCACCGCATGGAAGTCTTGTGGTTCCACGCCCAGGCCATAGACGCTGCAGAACCGCGCCGGAATCGCACTGGCGCGGGCCATTGTGATAATCAGGTGCGCAAAATCGCGGCAGACTCCCCGGCGACCGTTATAGGTGTCCATCGCCTCCGTGGATGAGGTGGAGCTGCCCGCCTCGTACGTGATGTGGCGATAGATCCAGTCCTGCATCGCGGCGATCCGCGCCCCACCGTCCAGATGGCCGAACAGTTCGGCGACGATCGGCTGGAATTCATCGGAATCGCAGTAACGTGAGGGGAGTATGTACTCGATCGTCTCACCTGGCAGACGATGCGGCGGAACCGCCCGCAGGCTCGCGATGTCGGCGGTGAGCCGGTTGATCTCGACTACGGCGTTGTAGCGGACCCTCAGATGGCCCTGCATGCGCACCCATATGCGATCGCCGATGGTGTCATGACCCGGGATGCGGGCGAAGTGCTGGACCGGTGGCAGGTCGATATGGGCGCTGATCACGCGCTGCTCCGGGATGATGGCGGCTTCCAGCTGCAGCAGGAGGTCGGCATCTTCCGGAACGTCATAATCTAGTTCGGTCGAGATCGCGAGTTTCATGGGAAGGAGGCACCTTGGGCGTGAGGCTGGCCTGCCTCAAACCTTTGAAAAGGAAGAATGGATCCGGTTGCCCGAAGGTGATTTCAGTCTGCGGCCGAACTGTGGTCCGCCCGTCCGAAATCAGGCCGGGCATCGTCCTGCCCTTCCTCGATGATGGAGCGGCGCGTCGCGCGGGTGCGGGCGAAGTGATTGAACAGCGTCTCGCCATCGCCGATGCGGATCGCCCGCTGCAGCGCCGTCAGGTCCTCGGTGAATCGCTGCAGCATCGTCAGCACAGCATCCTTGTTGGACAGAAATACGTCGCGCCACATCGTAGGGTCGGAGGCGGCGATGCGGGTGAAATCCCGGAAACCACCGGCGGAATACTTGATGACCTCGGACTGGGTCACTTCCTCCAGGTCGGATGCGGTGCCGACGATGGTATAGGCGATCAAGTGCGGCAAGTGGCTGGTCACGGCCAGCACAAGATCGTGGTGCTCCGGATCCATAATTTCCACGTTCGCGCCCAGCGCTTCCCAGAACGCCACCAGTTCTGAAAGCTTGACCAAGTTGGTCTGGGGCGGGGGTGTGACGATGCACCAGCGGTTGCGGAACAGTTCGGCAAACCCGGCATCCGCGCCGGAGTTCTCGGTGCCGGCCACGGGGTGCGCGGGGATGACGGTGTGGCCGGGCAACGCCTCTGCCAGCGCCTTGGCCACCACCTGCTTGCTGGAACCGACGTCGCTGACCAGTGCGTGAGCGGGCAGGGCTTCGCGCACCTTTTCCGCCGCCATGCCCATCGCGCCCAGGGGCACGCAGAAGATGACCAGATCGCAGCCCGCCACCGCCTCCGAGGCGGTTTCGCAAACCGTCTGCACCAGCCGCCGTTCGGCCGCGCGGGCGCGGGTGGCGGGATCGCGGTCATATCCGGTGGTGATCACGCCGGGCAGGCAAGCTTGGACCGCCAGGCCGATCGAGCCGCCTTGCAGGCCCAGGCCGATAATGGCGACGTGTTGGAAGCTCATGCCCCGTGAGCCCCTCTCGCGCCCGGCCGCTTCACTTCGCGGCCTCGGCCATTTCGCGCAGGCCGTTCAGGATCGCATCCATGTCCTCGCTCTTGCCGATGGTGAAGCGCAAGGCCTGCGGCAGACCCTGTCCCGGTAGCCAGCGCACGATGTAGCCGCGCTCTGCCAGGCCGTTGAAGGCCGCTTCGGCGGTAAGCGTGCCGTCGAACAGGACTAGGACGAAGTTCGCCTCGCTTGGCAGGGCACGCAGCCCGTGGTTGCCCATAGATTCGATGGCTGCAACAAATCGCCCGCGCTCCGCCAGGTTGTGATCATGGCTGCGCTGGATGAAGGCGGTGTCTTCCAGCGCGGCGACCGCCATCGCCTGACCGGTGCCCGAGACGTTGAACGGGCCGCGAATACGGTTCAGCGTGGCGACCAGGCCCGGCGCGCCGGTGGCCCAGCCTATCCGCTCGCCTGCAAGGCCATAGGCTTTCGAAAAGGTGCGGGTGACCAGCACGTTCTCATGCGCCAGCGCCAGCGCCAGCGCGCCATCCTCGTCGGCGGGCGCCACGTATTCGCCATAGGCCTGGTCGATCACCAGTACCACGTCGGCGGGCAGGGCGGCATGCAGCCGCGCGATCTCGCCCTTGGGCAGGTAGGAGCCGGTCGGGTTGTTGGGGTTGGCGATGAACACGACCCGCGTCCGCTCCGTCACCAGCGCCAGCAGCGCGTCGACATCGGTGCCATAGTCCTTGTCGGGCGCGACGATCGGCGTCGCGCCGCAGCGGCGGGCGGCGATGTCATAGACCGAGAAGCCATAGCGGACATAGATCACTTCGTCGCCCGGTCCGGCATAGCCCTGCGCGGCGAGGTTCAGCAGTTCGTCCGAACCGGTGCCCATCACGATCCGGGCGGGATCGATCCCGTGCATCTCGCCCAGCTTGGCCCGCAAGGCCTTGCTGTCGGGGTCCGGATAAAGCGAGGGTGCCTGCGCCTTGGCTGCGATCGCCTGCGGGCTGGTGCCCAGCGGGTTCTCGTTGGCGGAAAGCTTGATCAGGGGCCGTCCGTCCGCGCCGGTCGATTTGCCCGGGACATAGGCATGGATAGCCTCGATCCAGGACTTGGGTTCCGGAGTGCGGCGGCGATTGGGTGTATCGGTCATGACCGGCGGCCTTTAGCGCGTATGTGCGCGATTGGCACCCCCGCGATCTGATCGAAAATCATCCGCGCGTGGTGGTGCATCATTCGTTCGTCGCAGGCGGGTAAAGGCGCATGTCTCTTCCCTGCTCACGCTCCACATTGACACAGGCAGCCTGCTCCCCCACTTCACCCGGTCACCATGGCTACCGCCCCGATCATCGATGCCAGCAAGGCGCTGACCTTGCCCGAGCCGCTGCCGCTGGATAGCGGGCGTAGCCTGGACGGGGTGCGCATCGCCTATGAAAGCTACGGCACGCTCAATGCCGCGCGGGACAATGCGATCCTGGTCACCCATGCGCTGACCGGGGACCATCACCTCGCCAGCCCGCATCCCAAGACCGGCAAGCCAGGCTGGTGGGTGCGCATGGTCGGCCCCGGCAAGCCGATCGATACGAACCGCTTCTTCGTCGTTTGCGCCAATGTGCTGGGAAGCTGCATGGGCACCACCGGCCCCGCCTCGATCGCGCCCGATGGCAAGCCGTGGGGCATGCGCTTTCCCGTGATCACCATCCGCGACATGGTGCGCGGGCATGTGACTTTGCTGGACTCGCTGGGCATCCAGACGCTGCACGCCGTTGTCGGCGGATCGATGGGCGGAATGCAGGCGCTCAGTCTGGCGGCGAACTTCAAGGATCGCGCGAAGGCCTTTCTCGTGATCGCCTCCACCGCGCGGCATTCGGCGCAGAATATCGCCTTCCACGAAGTAGGTCGCCAAGCGATCATGGCCGATCCCGCCTGGCGCGAGGGGGACTATTATTCCTACGGAAAAGGTCCGGAGAAGGGCCTGTCCGTGGCGCGTATGGCCGCGCACATCACCTATTTGTCCGAAGCCGGATTGACCGAGAAGTTCGGCCGTCGTTTGCAGGATCGCGCGGAGAAAACCTTCGGCTTCGACGCCGATTTCCAAGTCGAGAGCTATTTGCGCTATCAGGGCCTGTCCTTCACCGACCGGTTTGATGCCAACGCCTATCTCTACATCACGCGCGCGATGGACTATTTTGATCTCGCCGAGGAGCATGGCGGGATGCTGGCCAATGCCTTCGCGGGTAGCAGGGCGCGCTTTTGCCTGGTCAGCTTCGATACCGACTGGCTCTACCCCACCGCGGAATCGCGCAATGTCGCCCATGCGCTGACGGCTGCGGGCTTGCCGGTTAGCTTCGTGGAGCTTTCCGCGCCATTCGGGCACGACTCGTTTCTGCTCGATGTGCCAGCACTTGACCGGGTAGTCGCAGGCTTTCTGGGTGAAGCGCGATGATCGACGCGATGATCGACTTGTCGGACGATCCCTCGCGCATCGATGGCGATCGCGTGCATGGCTGGTTGACCACCAGCTACTGGACGCCCGGCATCGCGCGCGACCGGGTGGCGAAGCAGATCGCCGGTTCGCATTGTCTGGGGGCCTATCATCCCCAACACGGGCAGGTCGGCTTTGCCCGCGTCATCTCCGACCGGGCGAGCTTCGCCTGGATTGCTGACGTCTGGGTGGACGAAGCGGTGCGTGGGCAGGGTATCGGTCGCCGGCTGGTGCGCTGGTTCCTAGACCATCCGGACTATGCCACCGTGCGGCGCTTCGCCCTCGTCACCGCTGACGCGCATGGCGTCTATGCCGGGTTGGGATTTCACGCGCCGCTAAAGCCGGAACGTTACATGGAGCGGCTGTCTGCAGAGTTCGCCGATCTCTTGGGGGCCCGGGTGGAACCGGCATGATGACGCTACGTCCAGATCTGGCGGTGATCGCCGACAATGTCGCGTCGGGCGCGCGTATCCTCGATGTCGGCTGCGGCGATGGCGCGCTGCTCGCCGCGCTGCGTGACCAGAAGGGCTGCGATGCACGCGGGATGGAGATTGACGCGGCAAACGTCGCCGAATGCGTCGCGCGGGGGCTGTCGGTGATCCAGGGCGATGCGGACAAGGACTTGGCGTTCTTTCCCGAGGCTTCCGTCGATTACGCCATTCTCAGTCAGACGTTGCAGACAACCATGAGGCCCGATCAGGTGCTGGAACAGCTGCTCAGGATCGGCCGCCGTGCCTTCGTAAGCTTTCCCAACTTCGCGCATTGGAAGGTGCGCACGTCCCTGTTGTGGACCGGCCGCATGCCGGTGACGCGGTTGCTACCCGTCGCGTGGTACGAAACGCCCAATATTCACCACGCGACCGTAAACGATTTTCGGGACATGGTGAAAGCGCGCGGCATCAAGGTGGAGCAAGCCTGGTTCCTGCGCGGCGACCGCCAATGCAGCGCCGCCGCCGCCAGCTTCCGCGCCGAACACGCGGTGTTCCTCCTCTCCCGCTAAGGGACGCGCAAGCTGCCCCACGAACGGAGTGGATCGCGAAGGCCGGCCACCACTCGATTTCGAGTTCGCCTAAGCCGTCACCGCCAGCACACTGTCATCGCGGGCAAGCACCCATAAGCTCAGCCCCGCAGCCGCCGCGCGGGAGACCGCCATGCTGGTCGGCAGCGATACCGTGACAAGGGTGGTCGCGCCCGCCTTCACCGCCTTTTCGACGATCTCGTAGCTGCAGCGCGCGGTGGATAGGATGAAGCCGGGGGACAGCGCCAGGCCGGCCCGTGCCCGCGCGCCGATCAGCTTATCCAGCGCATTATGCCGCCCGACATCCTCCCGCACACAGGCGATCCGGCCGTCGGCTTCGGCATAGGCGGCGGCATGGGCGGCGTTCGTCTCGCGGCCAAGCGGTTGATGGTCACGCAGAGCAGCAAGAGCACGGAAAATCACAGCGCCGGACAATGGCTCGTGCGGGGCGACAGCGGGCAGGGGGCGGGCCACAACCTCCAGATTGTCGATCCCGCACAAGCCACAGCTCGATTCCGCCACCCGCGCCCGCACTCGCTCACTTAGCTTGTCCGCGCCAAGCCCCTCTATCATGGTGCGCACCACCCAGCCGTTCTCGACCTCGGCAATCGCAAGGTCGGCGATCTGATGGGGATCGGAGACCAGGCCTTCGCAGATGGCAAAGCCGGTGGCGAAATCCTCCAGATCTCGCGGTGTCGCCATCATCACGGCATAGGCCAGGCCGTTAAACTCCAGCGCCACGGGGACTTCGGGCACCCAGGTCCGCGCGATCGGGCGGACACTTCCGTCCGCCGCATGTTCCAGGATCGGCATCGCCTCAGGTTAGCATCAGATGCCGTGGTAGACGCAAAGCTTGTTGCCATCCGGATCACGCATATAGGCGCCGAACGCGCCGCCTGCCTGGGGCTTTGCCTCGGGCTGCCCCTCATCCTGGCCGCCTTGCGCCATCCCAGCCGCGTGCCAGGCGGAGACCGCTTCGGCACTCGGCGCGGCGAAAACGATCGTGGCTCCATTGGCGGGGACGGCGGCCGCCTGATCACGTGGCGTACCAAAAAGGAAGTTCTGCCCGCCGGGCAGCGCGTACATCACGATCGAGGCGCCCTCGGGCTGAACTCCGGCACTCACGCCCAGCGCTTCAAACGTAGCGTCGTAGAAACGGCGCGATCGGTCCAGATCGTTCGATCCCACTCGCATGCCCTTCAGCATCGCACTTTCCCTCTTTGACGTTGGTTTCGCGGGGGTCGTCATGTCGGTTCGGACCGGTGAGGTCAATTGCCCCTGCTTTGGCCGTACCAACACGCCAGACGTAACGCGCGCCCACCTGCCGACTTATCCACCAAACGCCCCGCCCGGCGCTGGCACAACGCTGGACGCCTTCTCGCCACTTTGGCATCCGGAAAGGATGTGGCACCTCTATCAATTCCCGCTTTGCCCGTTCAGCCGCAAGGTTCGCCTGCTGATGAGCGAAAAGGGCATCGCCTACGAACTCCAGACCGAAAAGCCATGGGAGAATCGCGACGGCTTCTTCGCGATGAACCCGGCGGGGCGCGTGCCGGTCCTGCAGGATGAAGAGCGCGGCATAACCTTGTCCGACAGCCGCGCGATCTGCGAATATTTCGAAGAGACGGTGGAGAACAATCAGCTGATCAGCGGCACCGCGCAGCAACGCGCCGAAGTGCGGCGACTGGTGGCGATGTTCGACGAAAATTTCTTCAACGATGTTTCCGGCCCGCTGCTTCACGAGCGCATGAAAAAGCGCCTGGTGCTCCGTCAAGCACCCGATGCGCGGATGCTGCGCGAAGCGATGAAGCTGGCGCACGACTGGCTCGATTATATCGATTACCTGATCGATCATCGCCCCTGGCTGGCAGGTGCGACGATGACCTTGGCAGACCTTGCCGCGGCGGCGCAGATTTCCGTCGCCGATTACCTGGGCGGGATCGACTGGTCCACGCATGAGCCGGCGCGCGGCTGGTACCTTGTGATCAAGAGCCGGCCCAGCTTTCGCCCTTTGCTGTCAGAGCGAATGGAAGTGATCCAGCCGCCGACCCACTACGCCGAAGTCGACGCTTAGCTAGGAAGAGGCGAAACCCAGCCGTTCGTGTCGAGCAAAATCCAGACACGAACGGACATTCTCACCCATAGGCGATCGTCAGAACTTGGGCCCGGGAGCGGGCATTGTGTTCGACTCGTTAAAGCGTCCGGCCTTGCGGAACCGCACCATCCAGCGATCCAGGAACAGCGACAATGGCCGCGGCTCCACGCCCAGTTCGGCAATGCCCGGCTTGCTCGCATTCGCCACGTTGCCCGCCTTCAGCAAGGCCCACTGATCCCGGGAGATTGGCGAAAATGGCACGGACGCGATCGCTCCGGAAACGGCATCGGGAAGCTCGATAAAGGCGCGTTTGCGACATTGCGCCGCCGCGATCCGCTCGTTAAGTTCCAGCATTGTGAGCACTTCGGGCCCGGCGATTTCGTAGGTTTTGCCGCGTGCCGCATCGTTGTCGATGGCATTGGCGATCGCCTCGGCGGCATCGTCCACGAACAGCGGCTGGATACGCGCAGTCGGCCCGAACACGGGGAGGGCAGGCGCCATCGCTATCAGGCGGCCAAACATCATCACGAAATTGTCGTCATCACCGAACAGGATCGAGGGGCGCAGGATCGTGGCGTCTGGAAAAGCGGATAGCACGGCCGCCTCGCCCTCGCCCTTGGTGCGGGCATAGGCCACGTCGGCCTCTGCATCCGCTCCAATCGCCGAGATATGGACGAAGCTATGCACGCCCGCTTCGCGCGCGGCGGTTGCGATCCGCGCCAACCCACGTCCCTGCAAAGCATCTAGGTTGCCCGAAAAAGCGCCCATCAGATTCACCACGGCATCAGAGTCGGCGAACAGGCGGGCCAGGTCGTGCGAGCGGGTGATGTCTAGCGCGATCGACTGCATCTGCCCCAGGTTGCCCAGGGGGCGGATGCGCCAAGCCTTGTTCGGATTACGGCTGACCAACCGCAGCCGCGCCCCGCGTGACAGAAGCTCCTGCGCCAGATGACAGCCGACAAAGCCGGTGCCGCCCAGCACTGTCACTACCTTGCCGCTCAAAGAACCG
>NZ_CAXYKL010000250.1:0-3408 GCF_964277725.1 uncultured Novosphingobium sp.
GTTGATTTTACCGGGTAAAATCTAAGGCGAAAATCTCCTGCCTACATTCATGCCGACTTTTTATTTGGCGCTATACGCCTAAAGCGACCGCTGGCGGATGCCATGCTCGACGCCGCCGCGCTCAGGGATCGCGGGAAAAACTGGCGACGCCCAACGCAAAGCGGCGGGAAGTCCATCTCATTCGCGAGCGGCTGGGACTCCGCGAGCACCGTGCCTGCGACATCGTCCAGATTGCGCGTCGGGTTGTCCGGTATAAGCCGCTCCTGATTGTCAGCGACAATGACACCGAGCTCACCTCGGTCGCCATCCTACGGTGTCCGGTAGGGGGCAGATGGCGTGTCGCTGTCGGCCCCGGGGCAGCGCTGACCGGGTCGGATCACGAAGCGACAGCAAGGCATGGATGCTGTCGCCGGGGGGCGGCACCGTGAGGTGGGCGAAACGCCTCAATCGTCACTCCCTCGACGTCGGGAAGGACATGCAAATGGTCATGTCTGACTTATCCTTGACGGAATTCGCGAATGAAAGCATGATATCACCAACAAAAGCCAATAATGGCCGAGGGTTAGTTTGCCCGTGGGAGGATGTATGACGAGAGCGTTCCTGTTAGCGACGGTGCCGGCACTGCTGTTCTGCGAAGGCGGGGCGGCGGCACAAGCCGTCCAAGCGGTAGAGGCGGATCAGCCGCAAGGTGCGAACGCCCCCGCACCGGCGGAGCAGACGGGCAATGAGATCGTGGTCACCGGTTTTCGCCGCTCTCTCGATCTGGCCAATGATGCCAAGCGTCGCGCCGATGTCGTCAGCGACGTGATTTCCGCCGAGGACATCGGCCAGTTCCCCGACCTGATCTGGCCGAGTCGCTGCAGCGGATCACGGGCGTACAGATTACGCGCTCGGCAGGTGAGGGGTCGGGTGTTTCCATCCGAGGTCTGCCGCAGGAGTTCACGCGCGTTCAGTATAATGGGCGCACCTTGGGTAGCGGCGGCACCCGCTCCTTCGACTTTACGGCCTTCTCGGCGCTGTTCACCAGCGCGGTCGAGGTCATCAAATCACCGACCAGCGACATGATCGAAGGCGGTCTGTCGGGAACCGTCAATGTCCAGACTGCGCGTGCGCTGGCGATCGGCAAGACCACGGTCAGCGCGTCCGTCGAGGGCGTGTACGAACAGGAGCGAGGCAAGGTCACGCCCCGCGTTGCCGTGCTGGGCAACTGGGTCAACAAAAGCGGGACGTTCGGCATCAACGCCGGTGTCGCCTATGAGAAGCGCGAGTTTCTGGAAAAGTTCGTCAACACCTATGGTGCCGAAACAAGCCGGGAGTCGCCGCTGTTCAATGCGGCGGGACAAGCCGTTCAGGGGGGAAAGACGCCGCCGATCGATTATAATCGCGATGGCGACTTCAACGATACCTACAGCTTCATGCACGGCTTCGACGTGTGGAACAATCGCGGCCGTCGCGAACGCCTGACCGGCATTCTGGGCTATCAGTTCAAGCCGAACGACAATCTCGAAATCTATGGCGACGCCTTTTACAGCCGCTTCAACAACGACACCTATACCCGGCGTGCACAGCTACGGATCACCGATATCGCGCCTCAAATCGCGGGCGGCACCAATTACGGGGTTCGGGGAAGCACGATCGACACCAGCTTCAACAACCGGCTGCTGGGCGGGTCGCAGGGGTTCCTGACCACGATCGACGCCGACGGCATCAGCAACCAGGCGACCGCGCGCGGCACCTTCGCACGTATCGAGGTGCTGTCGCTCGCGCAGGGCGTCAAATGGACAAGCGGCGCGCTCACCCTGGAAGGCCAGGGTGCCTATTTCCGATCGACCAACAACAATCGCAATTTCGGCTTGCAGGCCCAGGCGCGAGCCTCTGCCGCGGTCAGCTTTCCTGACGGCATCGGCAACGGATCATCGATCCAGTTCAATCGCGGCTATGATCAGCTGAATCCCAACAACTTCTATCTGAATGTCGCCGATCTGGCTGCCTTCACCAGCAAGGACCGGAATTGGGAGGGGCGTTTCGACGCGACCTACGCGCTTCCCGATGGTGGCTTCTTCCGCTCGGTGAAGGCGGGCATCTATGCCAGCGATCGTCGCTTCCAGAATACCGCCGGTTTCGCCGTGCTGAATGCTGGCCAGATCGCGGCATTGTCGGGCGGCAAGCTGACCGTGACGCCCGGTATCGAAGGCGGTGGCGCCATCCAGGCGGGGGGCTTCCTCACCCAGGGCGATTTCTCCGGGCTGCCCGGCAATCCCCAGTTCCTCGTCGTCGACACCGGCAAGTTCGACGCGATCGTGCCGCGATCGGCCTATTTCGACGATCAGAACATACCGCCCCAGGCCGGACAGGGTTTCGACGTGGGTGAAAAGACCTTTGCGGCTTATTACCGTACCGACTTCATGAACGGCGACGAGCGGCTGGCGGGCAATATCGGATTGCGCTGGGTCCAGACGCGGACGACCTCGATCGGCTTGATCCCCGATCTGACCAACATCATCATCGAGCCCGACAGGGTGAACGTCACCGTACCGGCCGCCGGGCAGACCTCGGTGAAGGGCGTGTACAGTGCGCTGCTGCCGAGCCTGAACATCCGCTACAACCTGACGTCCGACCTGTTGATCCGTGCTGCGGCGGCGCGCGTCATCGGGCGACCCGGATTGGGCCAGTTGTCGGCGGGCACCTCGGTCGATGCCAATGTCCGCTCGATCAACTCGGGCAACCCGACCCTGCGCCCGTACAAATCCGACCAGCTCGACCTATCGCTCGAATATTATTTCGCGCGGGGTGGCCTGTTGTCGGCAGCGGTTTTCTACAAGCACCTGACCGACTATATCGTGTCGGGCCAGACGACCGAGGTCTACACCGTGTCGTTGCGAACCGGCGGTACGTCGACGCTGGAATTCCGTCGCAATCAACCGTTGAACCTGCTGAACGGCGATGTGAAGGGCATCGAACTCGCGGCACAGCTGCCCTTCTCCTACATCACCTCGGCGCTTGATGGTCTGGGGCTGTTCGGGAACTATACCTATATCGACGCGCCCTCGATCCCGCGCACCCAGGGCGGCGAGTCCTTCCCGCTCGATGGGGTGGCCAAGCATAACTACAATATCGGCGGTTATTTCGAGAAAGCCGGCTTTGCGGTACGCGGCTCCTATTCCTATCGTGGCCGCTATTCCAACGGCGGAGGAACGTTCGGCGACGGCAACTTCGTCGAGCCCTATGGCCAGCTCGACGGTTCGATCAGCTACAAGGTCACGCCCGCTATCGATGTCAGCATGGACGTCACCAACCTGCTCGACGCCCATGCCAAGCAGGTCAATTCGTTCGGCTTGTTCTCGTTCGAGGGCTTTACCGGGCGGCGGTTCACGGGCGGTGTCCGGTTCCGCTTCTAAAGCAATGACG
>NZ_CAXYKL010000251.1:0-7301 GCF_964277725.1 uncultured Novosphingobium sp.
GCCGCGCGCGATCCCGGGCGGGCATCGGGGTCCAGCAGGACATCGACATCGGCCGTTTCCAGCCACAACTCGGTCAGGGGCTCGAGTGATTGTCCGGAGTGAATGGCCTGGGCCAGGAACACGCTGTTGATGCCCCCGGCGCTCGCCCCGGCGACGATATCGGTGAGGATGCGAAGGCGAACCCCGTGTTTGGCCTCCAGCGCGCGCAAAAGATCGAGATAGATCGCCATGCTGCCGCCAGGCTCATCGTCGCCAGACCCGAAAGCGCGGCTGGCCTGCAGCGCTTTCCACAATTCCTTGGTGACGCCGTGCATGTAGACGGCAAGGCTGACCCCGCCGTAGCAGACAAGCCCGATCCGCAGTTCCTTCTGCCGCATCGTCGGATTGTGGCAGAGCCCGTCCGCCGACGCCACCACCTATGTCGAACGCGACCTTCGCGGGAGGGGCGGACCGTTAGCCCTCCAGTCGGGCAAGCGCCTCATAAGCCAGGACGGCTCCGGCCACGGCGGCATTCAGGCTATCGGCGCGGCCGCGCATCGGGATGGTGACACGCAAGTCGCACTCCGCCTCGTAAGTCTCGGGCAAACCTTGCGATTCGTTGCCGATCAGGAGGAAGCACGGCGCGGCGTAGGCGGCTTGGCGGTAGTCCGTGGGATCGCGCAGAGAGGCTGCGACGAGTAGCCCCGGGCCGCTGCGAAGCCAGGGCACGAATTCGTCCCAGCGCGTCGTGGCGATCCGTTGCGTGAAGACCGCCCCCATGCTTGCCCGGACGGCTTCTACCGAAAAAGGATCCGCGCAGTCGTCGATCAGGATGAGCCCGCCCGCACCCACCGCGTCGCCCGTGCGCAGCATGGTGCCCAGGTTGCCCGGATCACGCAGCGCCTGTGCCACCAGCCAAATCGGCGCGGCGTGACGATCAATCCCGGCCAAGCGCGTATCGAACTCGGCGAAGACGCCGGCCACGGCTTGCGGGTTGTCCTTGCCCGTGACCTTGGCAAGAATATCCTCGTCCATCTCGATCACTTCGCCGCCACTTGCCACGACAGCGCGCTCCAACTCGTCGAGGAGGGGGTGGGGAGGACGGCCGCTGGCCATCACCAGCTGTTCGGGCAGGATTCCGCAAGCGCGCGCATCGGTCAGCAGGCGCAGTCCCTCGGCGAGGAACTTGCCCTCACGCCGGCGGTGTTTCTTCTCGCGCAAGGAGCGCAGGAACTTGACGGTGGGGTTGGAGAACCCGGTGATCGTGCGACGCAAGGCGGCTCAGTCCTCGCCGAAGCCGTCCTTGACGAGACCGGCCAGCTGACCCAGCACGCGCTCGGCATCGTCCCCCGAGACGGCGATCTCGATCGTGTCGCCCTTGGCCGCGCCCAGCATCATCAGGCCCAGGATGGAGCCCCCCGCGGCCTCTACCCCGTCCTTACTGACGGTGACGGTGCAGCTTGGCGGAAGATCGCTGACCAGGTTGACGAACTTGGCGCTGGCCCGCGCATGCAGGCCGCGCTGGTTAACGATGACAATGTTTTCGCGGCAATCGATCATGCATCCTGCCCCAGATATTCCGACGCGATCGTGATGTAGTTGCGCCCGGCATCGCGCGCGGCCGACGCAGCCTCGCGCACCGACATACAGCGGCGGGCCTTGGCGAGACGGATCAGCATCGGCAGATTGATCCCGGCGATCACCTCGACTGTGCCAGATTGCATCAGCGAAATGGCGAGATTGGAGGGCGTGCCGCCGAACAGATCGGTCAGGATGACGACGCCTTCGCCCTGGTTAACGTCTTTGATTGCGCGCGCGATTTCCGCCCGGCGCTGCTCCATGTCGTCGCTAGGGCCGATGCAGACGGAGACGACCGCGGGTTGCGCGCCGACCACATGCTCCATGGCTTTCACGAATTCGACAGCCAGATCGCCATGCGTGACGAGGATCATGCCGATCATTGGGAAACACCGCTCCGAAAATGCTGTGAACGCAACCGCGCGTCTCTCCTAGTGGTCACGTCGCGGGCTTCCTTCCAGAAGGTCGGCGGCACGTGCGCCCAGGTTGCGGTGCAGCAATGTGGGCGAAAAGCCACGCTCACGCAAGGCCGAGACCATCTGCATTGCGGTGAAGACTGACCGATGACGGCCGCCCGTGCAGCCAAATGCGATATGCACATAGGATTTTCCCTGAGCACTGTAGCGCGGAAGCAACAGCAGCAGCAGGTCGCGAATCCGCTCGAACGCCTCGGCGTAAGCGGGATCGCGCTGGATATGTTCGCCCACGGCCGCATCTTCGCCGGTGAGAGGGCGCAGTTCCGGTACCCAATGCGGATTGTCGAGAAAGCGCATGTCGAACACCAGGTCCGCCACCGGAGGCATCCCGCGTGAGAAGCCGAAGCTGGAGACGGTGATCGTCAGCTCCTTGCTGTCTTCGTCGCCAAAGCGTTCGCGCATGGCGCGCTGCAGGTCGTTGCTGGTGAACTCGGTCGTGTCGACGAGGATGTCCGCCCAACGACGCAACGGTGCAAGCAGCTCGCGTTCGGCGCGGATGCCGGTCGCCACGGGCGTGTCGCCGGCCAACGGATGGCGGCGGCGCGTCTCGTTATAGCGCCGCTCCAGCTCCTGGCTCGAGCAATCGAGAAACAGTGTGGTGATCTCAAGGTCGGACCGCGTGCCCAGCTCCTTCACCATTCGGATGATCGCCTGGGGGTCAAAGCCGCGCGTTCGGGAATCGAAGCCGATCGCCAGTGCTCCGCGGGTTTCACCGGTGGCTTGTCCGAAGGCCTGTGGGGTATCGATCAGCCGATCGAGCAGCCGGATCGGGAAGTTGTCCACCACCTCCCAGCCCAGGTCTTCCATCACGCGCAACGCGGTCGTCTTGCCCGCGCCCAGCATGCCGGTCACCAACATCAGGCGCTGACGTTGGCCAATCTCGCTGCCGGAACCAGTCTTGTCGCTGGAAGTAGACTCGTCTGTCATGGAAACACGCTTGTGCGCCTTGTGGTGCGCGAAGGGAAGACCGCCTTAAGTCCAATTTTCCGGACCGGGACGCCCAAAATGACGCAAGGCCAGCTCGACTTTCAGAGCGGGGGGCGCGGGCTCAGGCCAGAGCGACACGGCGGGCAGGGCTGTTCCCAGCCTCTCAACCGCCTGCGCCGCCTCGATGTGGCGGGGAGCATCTGCGCGCAGCTCTATCAGCAGTGCAATCTCGACCGGATCGCCGACCGGGAAGGGCAGGATGCCAAGGTTGCGCACTTCAAGCAGGCCTTGGGTACGGGGATGGGGCAGGGCGATGAGCCGCCCCTCGATGGACCGGAGCAGCACCCCGTCATCACCCACTAACACCGCTCCTCGATCGATCAGCGCCAGCGCGAGAGCCGATTTACCGCTTCCCGGCGGCCCCTCGATCAGGACGCCTCGTCCCCCGATCGCGACACATGTGGCGATGTGGGGCGTCATTGGCGTTCCCTCCACAAAGGCAGGCTCATTTCCAATCGCGCCCCAGTTTGGCCATCGGTGCGCGACGTGGCGATCAGGCGGCCAAAATGCGCCTCGACGATGGTGCGTGCGATGGCGAGACCCAAGCCACTGTGCCGGCCGAATTCCTCGTTTGCGGGTCGCAACGAGTGAAACCGCTCGAACACCTTTTCGCGCACGCTTGCGGGGATGCCCGGCCCCAGGTCGGAAATCGCCACGATCACGCGGTCGCCCTCTTGCGCCAGTTCGATTTCGATCACCGCGCCTTCGGTGGAGAAAGACACCGCGTTATCAAGCAGGTTGTGCAGTACCCGTTCCAGCCGCGCAGGATCGCCCGGCACCACCATGTCGGCGTCGTCCAGGCGGCTAACGATCAAGCGGCAGCTACCGTTTACCTTGCGTGTGTCCCGCTCGGCGACGATCGCCAGGACCAGCCGCAGCATGTCCACCGGCTCGAACGTGGTGCGGCTCAACTGCGCATCGATGCGGCTGGCATCCGCGATCTCGGTGATGAGAAAGTCAACCCGGCGCACATCATCTGTAGCGATGGCCACAAGCTGGCGGCGCAAATCCGGATCGGTCACCCGGTCGAGGTTTTCCAGCGAGTTGCGCAAGGAAGCGAGGGGGTTCTTCAATTCATGTGAGACATCGGCCGCGAAGCTCTCCACGGCGTCGATCCGCTGGCGCAGCGCCGTGGTCATGTCCGAAATGGCGCGCGCGAGCAGGCCGATCTCGTCGCGACGGTCCGGCAGGCGTGGCACCACCACCTTGCGGTCCCGCCCGAGCCGAACCCGCACCGCCGCCCGCACCAGGGTGCGCAAGGGATCGACGATCGTGCGCGCAAGGAACAGGGACAGCAGGATCGAGATCACCAAAGCTGCGCCGACTATAATGGCCAGCGTCTGGCGGGCTTCGCGCACGTATTCGGTGATATCGCGGGCGTTGCGCGTCATCAGCAGGGCTTCACCGGCACTGCCCACCGGCGTGGCGGCAGTGATCACCGGCGTCTGGTCCGGCGCGGCGCGGCGGCGCGAGACGGTACTGGTGGAGCGTAGCGCGTCCCCGATCTCGGGCCAGTTGGCAGCATCACTGTCGGCTGGATCGCGGTAGGGTGGTGTGGGCGATGCGCCCAGCACGAAGTCCATCGCCCGATCCAAGGTTCGCGCCGCCTTCTGCAAGGGTGGCTCGCGCGCGGGATCGATAAAGGCGAAAGAAGGCGGCGCCAATGCGAAGCTGTCCGCAACCAGCTCTCCCGCCTTGTCGTAAAGACGCAAGCGCAAGTGCTGCATCGCGCCGATCCGCGCCATCAGCAGTTTCTGCTCGGCGCGTGGCTGGCCATTCAAGGCCGCCGCCGTCACCTCCGCCTCGATCCGCGCCAGCCGGAACCGCTCGGCGAACAATTCGCGGCGATAGCTGTCGATGTAGAATAGACTGCCGGCCATCAGCGCCAGAGCGATCACGTTAACAGCCAGGATGCGCGAGGTAAGCGACACACCCCAGGGCCAGCGCCGGGGCACCGTCAGCCGTTGCCGCCAACCATCACCCATCTGAAAACGAATATCCCGCGCCATAGAGCGTATCGATCGCGTCGAACTGGGGGTCCACGGCGCGGAATTTGCGGCGCAGGCGCTTGATGTGGCTGTCGATCGTGCGGTCGTCCACGAAGACATCCTCGCTATAGGCGGCGTCCATCAACTGATTGCGGCTTTTCACGACGCCGGGCCGCATCGCCAACGCCTCCAGGATCATGAATTCGGTCACGGTCAGCGAAACTGCCTTTGCATCCCAGGTGATGTGATGGCGGGCCGGGTCGAGCGACAGTCTGCCGCGCACGATCGTGCTGACCTGCTCTTCGCCCGAGCTGGCCTCCCCCAGGTTGCGGCGCAGTTCGGAACGGCGCAGGATGGCGCGGATGCGGGCCACGAGGAGGCGCTGGCTGAACGGCTTGGCGATATAATCGTCAGCGCCCAGGGCCAGTCCCAGTGCCTCGTCCGGCTCCTCATCCTTGGATGTCAGGAAGATGACCGGCAGCGCCGATTGCGCTCGCAAGGCCTCCAACAGTTGCAGTCCGTCCATACGAGGCATCTTGATATCAAAGATCGCCAGGTCGGGCGGATTGTCGAGCAGGGCCTTCAAGGCGGTTTCGCCATCGGTATAGACCCGCGTCGCGAAGCCCTCCGCCTGAAGTCCGATAGAGACGGCGGTCAGGATGTTGCGATCGTCATCGACCAGGGCGATGGTTTGCTGGCGCGGAGATGGGACGGGGCCAGGCGATCCGCTGCTGGGCGCATTATCGGGGCCTTGCAAAGCAGTCATCGATGAAGCAACCGCCGATTAGTTATCAAAATGAAACAGGCGTGTGGGGGTAAACGCTTGGCGGGCTGCTGACAATGAATCGAATGCAGATGCAGAATCGAGGCATCTGTGCTAAACACGAGCACTGTTGGTGATATTTGACGGAATGACCCCGCGCGCTTATCGCGCCTGCGATTCTCTAGCAATCACTGCTGCCCGGCGCTTTTCCCCGAGCGCCACACTTATGGAGACGACCTTGACTGCATCGCTCAGCTATCCTCTCGACCGCCAGGGCATTACCACCGACGCGACGATCTTCGCCAACCTGGGCACTGCGCCGCTGGTCGAACATGCCGTGGCCAATGGCGAAGGGATGCTGGCAGCAGATGGTCCTTTCGTGGTGCAGACCGGCAAGCACACCGGCCGTTCCGCCAAGGACAAGTTCATCGTCAAGGACGCCGAAACCGAAAATACGGTGTGGTGGGGCAAGACGAACGTGCCGATGACGCCAGAGCACTTCGCCAATCTCAAGGAAGATTTCTTCGCCGCGCTGGGCGGCAAGGACAAGCTTTACGTCGCCGATCTGTTCGGTGGCTCGCAGCCCGAGCATCGCGTGAACGTGCGCGTGATCAACGAATTCGCGTGGCATAACCTGTTCATCCGCACGTTGCTGGTGCGCCCCAAGGCTGAGGAGCTGGCCAGCTTCACGCCGGAATACACCATCATCGATCTGCCCAGCTTCCGCGCCGATCCGGCCCGCCACGGCAGCCGTTCCGAAACGGTGGTCGCGGTCAATTTCTCCGAGAAGCTGATCCTCATCGGCGGCACTGCTTACGCCGGCGAGATGAAGAAGAGCGTGTTCGGCATTCTGAACTACCTGCTGCCGGTGAAGGGCGTGATGCCGATGCACTGCTCGGCCAACATCGGACCGGACGGCAAGACCGCGGTATTCTTCGGCCTGTCGGGCACGGGCAAGACCACGCTGTCCGCCGACGCCAGCCGCACCCTGATCGGTGACGACGAGCATGGCTGGTCTGACACTGCCGTGTTCAACTTCGAAGGCGGCTGCTACGCCAAGATGATCCGCCTTTCGGAAGAGGCAGAGCCGGAAATCTTCGCCACCACAAAGCGCTTCGGCACGGTGCTGGAGAACGTGGTGATCGATCCCGAGACCCGGAAGATCGACCTCGACGATAACGCTCTGGCTGAGAACAGCCGCGGTTCCTACCCGATCGACTTCATCCCGAACGCTTCGGAAAAGAACCTGGGTCCGGTTCCGGCCAACCTGATCTTCCTCACCGCCGACGCTTACGGCGTGTTGCCTCCGATCGCGCGCCTCACCCCCGATCAGGCGATGTATCACTTCCTCTCGGGCTACACCGCGCGCGTTGCCGGTACCGAGATCGGCGTGACCGAACCGGAAGCGACCTTCTCCACCTGCTTCGGCGCGCCGTTCATGCCGCGTCACCCCTCGATCTACGGCAACCTCCTCAAGGAGCGTATCGCCAAGGGCGGTGTGAAGTGCTGGCTGGTGAACACCGGCTGGTC
>NZ_CAXYKL010000252.1:0-13765 GCF_964277725.1 uncultured Novosphingobium sp.
TTCACGTACTCGCCCGAGCCGACTTCGGCATTGCCGCGCTGCAGACCGTCGAGGCGGATGACCTGAAGTTCCTCGTCCTCGGTATAGCCCAGCACGGCGCGCGCCACGGTGGTGGACTTGCCGGTGATCTCCAGCGTGTCACCCTCCATCGCGCCGATCGCGGAAAGCGACGCGCGTGACAGGCGCGCGATGCCGTGCCCGCTTTCATCTTGGCGAGCGGCGGCAACCTGCAGCTTGATCGTCCTGTCTTCCGCCTGGATCGCAGCATCCGCCATTGAAGCACCTTCCCGAAATGATTAGCCCCTGCCGGGCCGATCCCCGAGCTAGGAACGGGCGGGTTCGATTGCAAACGGTCGAGCGCGATGGATGATCAACCGGGGCGGAATTGGTGGGCGGCTAGGCCGGAGCTGAGAAGCTGCGCAGGCGATAGCCGCCTGCGATCGTCTCGATCATCTTGGGCAGCCCGCTCGCTTTCAGTTTGGCGCGCAGACGCGAAAGCTGCACAGCCTTGGTATTGGCAGAGGGTTTATGCCCTGCCGGCCAGATGGCGTTGGCCAGGGCCTGCCCGGAGACACATTCATCCGGCGTTTCCGCCAAGCGCCACAGCATGGCAAATTCTAGGGGAAACAGGCCGACAGCCTTGCCCTCTACGTAAGCATCGCGGCTGAGCAAATCGATGATGAGCGGCCCGACGATCCGTTGTGGCGGCAGCAGGCGTGACACGGCTGCGAGCCGTTTCGCTCGCGCTTCCAGTTCGCCGGAGGTGATGTTGTCATCCACCGCATCGCCGAACCCGTCGCTCAGCAGTCGCGCGCGATCGTCCGGCTGGTTTACGCCGCTCACGATGGTCTGGGATTTCAGTTTCCGCCAGGTCTCGTTCAGCGATCCATCGGGGTCGATGTCCTGCAAGGCGCTGACGTGTGCGATCAGAACGCATGGGGCCACCGACTGACTGGCCATGATCCAGCCATGAGGTCGCAGGTCGTTGTGCGCAGGGATGGTATCCCCTGCCGACAGCCATCGAAATGTCGCCAAAACTGCCCCCCGCGGACGTTACCCGGCGGGGGTTCCCCTCATATAGGACGCCCCCGCATCGGCGGCGTCGATGCAGGGGCATATGTCTTCAACCTAGGTAAAAAGTCTTATAAATTAGGTTAATACGCCTTAACTAAGAAAAACTTAGGCGGCGCTGGCGTTTACACCCTTGGAGGTTAGGTAACGGCGAATATTGCGAGCCGCCTGCCGCAGGCGCTGCTCGTTTTCGACCATGGCGATACGAACGAAACCCTCGCCGTCCTCGCCGTAACCGACCCCTGGTGCCACCGCCACGTCCGCGTGAGTGAGCAATTGCTTGGAGAACTCCAGGCTGCCCATTTCCCGCAAGGCGGGGGGCAGCGGAGCCCAAGCGAACATCGAGGCCTTAGGGGCGGGAATATCCCAACCGGCGCGGCCGAATGCTTCCACCATTACGTCACGACGCTTCTGATAGAGCTGACGGTTCTTCTCCACGATGTCCTGCGGGCCGTTCAACGCGGCACAGGCTGCCGCCTGGATCGGCGTGAACGCGCCGTAGTCCAGATAGCTTTTCACCCGCGTCATCGCGGCGATCAGCTTCTGGTTGCCAACCGCGAATCCCATGCGCCACCCGGCCATGGAATAGGTCTTGCTCATCGAGGTAAACTCGATCGCGATGTCCTTCGCGCCCGGCACTTCCAGGATCGAACGCGTGGGATTGCCGTCGAAATACAACTCGGAATAGGCAAGGTCGGACAGGACCCAGACCTTGTTCTCCTTCGCCCAGGCGACCAGCCTTTCGTAGAAGGCGAGGTCCACCGTCTCCGCGGTCGGGTTCGAGGGGTAGTTCACCACCAGGATCGAGGGGCGCGGCACGGTGAAGGCCATCGCCTTGTCCAGGCTGCGCCAATAATTCTCGTCAGGCGTCGTCGGCACCGAGCGGATCGTCGCTCCGGCGATGATGAAGCCGAAAGTGTGGATCGGATAGCTGGGGTTAGGCGCCAGCACCACGTCGCCAGGCGCGGTGATCGCGGTGGCGAGGCTGGCCAGTCCCTCCTTGGAACCCATGGTGACGACCACCTCACGCTCGGGGTCGATCTCAACGCCGAAGCGGTTGGCATAGTACTTGGCCTGGGCGCGGCGCAGGCCGGGAATGCCCTTGGACTGCGAATAGCCGTGGGCGTCTGGCTTCTGTGCCACTTCCACCAGCTTGTCGATCACGTGCGCGGGCGGGGGCAGGTCCGGGTTGCCCATGCCAAGATCGATGATGTCCTTACCGGCCTGGCGTGCTGCGTGCCTCATCGCATTCACTTCGGCGATAACATAAGGCGGCAGTCGCTTGATGCGGTAGAACTCGTCTTCCATGACCTCTGGGCTTTCATGAAGGCGGCCGGATCGCCGCCGCTGCCCCTGTAGGATGTGAAGGGCCCGCGCGTAAATGCCTGATCGTCGCTTCAGGGGGACTCGACAGACCGCCCCCAGACAAGCACTTAGCGCCAAGAAGGAGACCGTGCGCCGATGTCCACCGAACCCCGCCCCCCCGCTCACCCGATGGCCTTTTGGGGCGAGCTGATGATGGCGCAGGCGCAAGGGACGCTCGCGCTGCTGGGGCAGGCCATGCCTACGCCGGCCGGGACGACGCCTCCGGAAGAATCGCCGACCAGAGGTTTGACCCAGGATGCGATGCAATGGGCTGAGGCGGCGACGCGGCTGCAAACCATGTGGGCAGATTTCCAGGTGGAGCAGCTGGCCAAGGCCGGCGTGTCTCCGCCCGCGCTACTCGATCCGATGGCTTGGTTGACCCGCGCAAGCTCCACGCTGAGCCAGCTGCCGCTGGCAAACCCCGAAGTCCAGAACAAGCTCTGGGCTGATGCCGCCGCGCTTTCCGATACGGTCCTGGCGCAATTCGGATTGGCCGGGGCAGCGGGTTCCGGCTCGTCATCGGCGACTGCGGGCCTGCCGCGCAGTGATCCGCGTTTCACCGATCCGCGCTGGCGGGAACAGCCGTTCTTCGCGCTGGTCCACCAGATGTACCTCATGGTGTCGGACCAGTTGATGGCCTTGGCCGAGAATGTCGAAGGGCTCGATCCTGCGCGCAAGCGGCAGCTGACTTTCGCGATCAAGGCGTTGGTGGACGGTTTGAGCCCCGCGAATTTCGCGCTGACCAATCCGGTCGCGCTGGAAAAGGCGATCGAAACGCGCGGAGAAAGCCTCGTAAAGGGCATGGAGAACTTGCTTGGCGATCTGCGCCGCGGGCAGCTGACCCACACTGCGGCGGACGCTTTTCGCCTGGGAGAGAATCTGGCCGCCACGCCTGGCAAGGTGGTTCACGAAACCCCGCTGTTCCAGCTAATCCAGTATACGCCGACGACCGAGAAAGTCGCGGCGGTGCCGCTGCTGATTTTCCCGCCCTGGATCAACCGCTTCTACATCCTGGACCTGACCGCGAAGAAAAGCTTCGTGAAATGGGCGGTGGATCAAGGGCTCACCGTGTTCATGGTGTCCTGGAAGTCAGCCGATGCCTCGATGGCGGACCTGACGTGGGACGATTACATCACCGCGCAGATCGAGGCGATCGATCTGGTGCGGGCCCGGCTGGATGTGCCCAAGGTCCACACCATCGGCTATTGCGTGGCCGGCACCACACTGGCCGCCATGCTGGCGGTGCTCGCGCGCAAAGGGGAGGACGCGAAAGTCGCCAGCGCCACGTTCTTCACCGCCCAGGTCGACTTTTCGGAAGCCGGGGACCTCAAGACGTTCATCGACGACCAGCAGATCGATGCTCTTAGCCATCTGACACCCGAAGGCTATCTCGATGGCCGATACCTGGCCGCAGCGTTCAATCTGTTGCGGGGCAATGACCTAATTTGGAACTACGTCGAGCGCAATTACTTGCGCGGCGAAGATCATGGTGCGTTCGATTTGCTGTACTGGAACGGCGACGTCACCAACCTTCCGGCCCGATGGCACCGCGATTACCTGCGCGATCTCTACCGTGACAATCGACTGGTCATGCCCGATTCGCTGGAAGCGTGTGGGGTGCCGCTCGACCTGCGCAAGATTTTCACACCTTCTTACATTCAAGCCGGCCGCGAAGATCATATTGCGCCGCCACAAAGCGTGTGGAAGCTCACGCGCCACCTGTCTGGCCCCTGGACGTTCATGCTGGCCGGATCAGGACACATCGCCGGCGTGGTCAACCACCCCGCGCAGGGCAAATATCAATATTGGACCAATTCTCGCGCGCACGATTCGCTCGATCAGTTTATCGCCGGAGCCGATGAGCATCCCGGCAGCTGGTGGCCACATTGGCGCCAATGGCTGGAGGATCTCGATACCGATCGCGTGTCCGCCACCGGCAAACGCAAGCCGGGCAGCCGGGGCGACAAGGTTCTGGAAGACGCGCCAGGACGCTATGTGCGAACGCGATGACGCCCTCGTGCCAATAACCCGCTGTGACAACACTGATAAGTTATGTTGCGCTGCAACATAATTGATTGACAGGCTCGCTTTCCCGTCATACTGTTGCAACGCAGCATGGCTATGAATGTTCATCGTCATGAGGTTGAGGGTTCGGATCCGCCGTGCCTTCATCAAGGTTCAGGCAAAAGCGGGACCCGCATACTGATGGCCGACAACGGTAAGCCGAGGAAAAGTTCTTCGTTCGCGAAAGCGGGCGTTGGCGCTCCGTCCTCGCCGGCAAAGCCGGTTGCAGCGCTGGGCAAGGCGAAAGCCGCTCAGGCCAAGCCAGCTCCGGCAACCACGGCATTCGTGCCAGTGGCGGCCAAGGCCAAGCCGGGATCTACTGTGGCGGTTTCGCCTCCGTTGGTTTCAAAGGCTCCGGCTGTTTCAAACCCTGCCATCAAGGTGCCCGAAGTTGCCGTACCCCCGGTTCCGCAGATAACCGCGCCGATCGACAAGTTGGCTATCGATGCAACGCCGCCCCTCCAGGCGGCTCTTGCCGAGCCCAGCTTGCCTGTCGCCGCGCCTGTCGTGGCCGGGCTGATGGATGCCGCCAGCAAGGCGTCCGAAGCCCCGTCGGCCCAGGCCGACGCCAAGGTTTCGGCCGTTGCGCCCCAGCAGCCATCACAGAACCTCGAAGCAAAATCCGAACCTACCCCAACCGTATCCAGCACCAAGGACAGTATCATGGACATGAGCGCCAACATCAGCAGCTTCCAGACCGCCATGGGCGAGGCTCAGACCAAGGCCCAGAAGGCCCTGGAAAAGAGCCAGGCCGTATTCGGTGAAGTCAGCGAATTCACCAAGGGCAACGTCGAGGCGGTGATCGCTTCCGGCAAGATCCTCGCCAACGGCATGCAGGATCTGGGCAGCTCCTTGGTCGCGGAAGGCCGCACCTCGTTCGAGAGCATGACAGCCGACATGAAGGAACTGGCCGCTGCCAAGTCGCCGACCGATTTCCTGAAGGTCCAGAGCGAGATGGCGCGCAAGAATTTCGACACCATCGTCGCCCAGAGCTCGAAGAACACCGAAGCTTTCCTGAAGCTCATGAGCGACGTGTACGCGCCGATCACCGGTCGCGTCAGCCTCGCGGTTGAGAAGGTCCGCCAGAGCGCGCCCACCAGCGTCGCGGCTTGATCGCCAGACAGACGGCAGACATTTGGAAGGGCCGGGCTTCGAAAGCTCGGCCCTTTCGTGCGTCAGTCACGACGATGCCCGTTCGTGCCATCTTGAAGATGGGCGCAGGCATACGATATTCTGCCACGATGACCTCCCCGTATTACCGGACCGATTCCCCAAGCCAAGCCGCGTTTGCGCGGCAAGCCGAGGCGCGCCTTGAGCGATGCTCCGACGATGACGACGGCGGCAACGGCACCAATCGCCCCGGGGACGATGGCCAGGTCGGCGTCGCCACCAAGACCCGCGCCAAGCCGAAGAAGCCGAGCCAGTTCAAGGTGCTGATGCTCAACGACGATTATACGCCGATGGAATTCGTCGTCCTGGTCCTTAAGCGGTTCTTCCATATGGACATGGAACAGGCGACCCGCGTGATGCTCCACGTCCACCAGAAGGGCGTCGGCGTATGCGGCATCTTCCCCTACGAAATCGCCGAGACCAAGGTAAACCAGGTGATGGACTTCGCCCGGCAGAACCAGCACCCCCTGCAATGCACGCTGGAAAAGGCCTGAAAATTTCGCAGTGATAGTGTGTTTCGTGATAACAGCGATTGGCGCTGTTCTATGAAAAACAGTTTCTAAGTGTTTTTTTCGCACTAGTCGCACGGCCTCAAGGGCGCTCACTTACAAAGTTGTAAATTGAGCCTCACCCTAAAACATGGTTGCTACGTGGTTAAGAGGGCGAGCGTAAGCCGCGCCTGATCATGAGCCTCGGCTGCTTTTTTGCCTCTTTGGCGGCGCGCAGAATTGTATGCTCATGGTCAAGATCGGCGCGCGGCCACTATGACCGCGGGGAAGAGCATGAGCAGAAAAGTTGCACTCATCACTGGCGTGACCGGCCAGGATGGCGCTTACTTGTCAGAATTGCTGCTCGACAAGGGCTATGAGGTTCATGGGATCAAGCGGCGCGCAAGTACCTTCAACACTGCGCGGATCGAGGCGATCTATCAGGATCCCCATACGCCGGCTTCCCGCTTTCATCTCCATCACGGTGACCTAACCGACTCATCTAACTTGATCCGGATCGTCCAGCAGGTTCAGCCTTCGGAGATTTATAACCTGGCTGCGCAAAGCCATGTTCAGGTTAGCTTTGAGACACCAGAATACACCGCTAACGCCGATGGTATCGGCACGCTTCGGCTTCTCGAGGTTATTCGCATCCTCAAGCTGCAAGACAGCACCAAATTCTATCAGGCTTCCACGTCCGAGTTATACGGAATGGTGCAGGAGGTGCCGCAGCGGGAGTCCACGCCATTTTATCCCCGGTCTCCGTACGGAGTTGCAAAGTTATATGGCTTTTGGACAACCGTGAATTATCGCGAGGCTTACGGCCTTCATGCATCCAACGGCATTCTGTTCAACCACGAAAGTCCCTTGAGGGGTGAGACGTTCGTGACCCGCAAAATCACGCGTGGTGTGGCAGCTATCAAACTAGGGCGTCAGGAAAAACTCTGGCTCGGCAACCTCGATGCGAAGCGAGACTGGGGGCATGCGCGGGACTACGTTCGTGGCATGTGGTTGATCCTTCAGCAGGACGAGCCGGATGATTATGTTCTGGCAACGGGCGAAACGACTCAGGTTCGCAAGTTTGTTGAGTGGGCCTTCCAGGACGTTGACATCGGGATAGACTGGGACGGGCGAGGCCTTGACGAAAAAGGCTACTGCAAAAGATCTGGTAAATGCCTGGTCGAAGTCGATCCGCGATACTTTCGGCCTACGGAAGTCGACCTTTTGATCGGCGATTCCAGCAAAGCCAAGCAACGGCTAGGCTGGAGCCACGAGATGTCAGTGCGTGATCTAGTTAAGGAAATGGTTACGGCAGATTTGGCGCTGATGAGACATGCGCCCATTTCTAAAGGCGCATGAGCGTGAAAGACGTGTTTGGTCTCGAGGGGCGGCGGGTCTTCGTCGCCGGGCACAGGGGTATGGTTGGCTCAGCCATTGTCCGTCGTCTCGATAAAATCGATTGCACCGTGCTTTTAGCCGATCGGCACGAACTCGATTTGCGCGAGCAGCATACCGTAAGAAAGTGGTTCGATCGAAATCGGCCGGATGTCGTATTCCTGGCTGCAGCAACGGTCGGAGGCATTCAGGCCAACCAAGATTATCCGGTAGCGTTCCTCGAAGATAACCTGACTATCGCGACGAACGTGATTTCAGCGGCACATCGCCATTCGGTCGAAAAACTCCTCTTTCTTGGATCAAGCTGTGTCTATCCAAAATTTGCAGAACAGCCGATCGTTGAAGAGACCTTGCTCACCGGCCCCCTCGAGCCAACAAATGCCTGGTATGCCGTGGCAAAAATCGCAGGAATCAAATTATGTGACGCCTACCGTCGCCAATACGGTCGCGATTTTATTTCGGTTATGCCCACCAACCTCTATGGGCCAGGCGACAATTTTGATTTGAAGACCAGCCATGTCGTGCCGGCCTTGATGCGCAAGGCGCATGAAGCAAAAATTGCTGAAGCCCCCAGCATGACGGTTTGGGGTACCGGCGAACCCAGACGCGAATTCCTTCATGTCGATGATCTTGCAGACGCCTGTGTATTTTTGATGCAGTCTTACTCTGACGAGGGACCGGTCAATATCGGATCTGGCAGGGATATCAGCATTCGCGATTTAGCAACGCTGATTTGCGAAATCGTTGGTTTTAAAGGCGGCCTTTGTTTCGACTCATCACGGCCAGATGGAACACCGCGGAAATTGATGTCCAACGAGAAGCTGGGGAAGTTTGGCTGGAAAGCAAAAGTCGACCTGCGTGATGGAATTGCAAATCTATATGAAGATTATCTCGCGCATATCGTGCCGGAACTTACGCCGTGCGAGTAGTCATCCTAGGTATAAACTATCTGCCTGAACCGATTGGAATCGGTCCCTATACAGCGGGTATGGCCTCGTCATTGGTCGATGCCGGTCATCAGGTACACGTCATTTGCGCAAAGCCCTATTATCCTCGATGGGAGATCTCACCCGAGTATTTCGGTTTTCGGATGGCAAAATCCGTCGAGGCAGGGGTAAACGTTCTGCGTTTGCCGCTCTATGTGCCGCGCCGACCGACTGGCAAGCTTCGTATGCTTCACCATCTGAGCTTTGCGATGATCGCGCTGCCGGCAATGTTGGCAGTTGCGATAAGGCGGCAACCTCATGTTATTATGGCGATCGCGCCATCACTGCTTTCTGCGGTAGTGGCGCAGATTGTCGCTCGCATTGTCGGCGCGCGGTTTTGGCTACATATACAGGACTTTGAAGTCGACGCTGCCGTTGCTACGGGCTTGTTAAGAAAGCGTGGTTTGCTCTTTCGAATAGCGCGGAGGATCGAGGTGATAGCGCTTCGCGGTGATCGCTTAAGTGCAATTTCCCCTCAGATGTGTTCGAGACTGACTGAGCGTGGTGTTCAGGCGTCGCAGATCGTCGAACTACGGAATTGGGCTGCGTTTGACGATGAACCGCGGGGCGAATGCCAGAGCGATGCTGCCACTTATAGACAGGCATGGCAGCTTCAAGACGCCCATGTTGCGCTTTATTCCGGGAATATCGCAAACAAGCAGGGGCTTGAGATCATAGTGGCAGCAGCGCGAGAATTGCGCCACCGCCGCGATCTGATTTTCGTAATATGTGGCGAGGGTCCGCACCGCGACCAACTCATCGCTTCAGCATCAGATCTTCCTAACATTCAATTTCGGCCTTTACAGCCTAGTCAGCGTCTCGGCGAGCTCATGGCCCTTGCGAGCGTCCATTTGCTTCCACAGATTGCCGAAGCTGCCGACCTGTTACTTCCGTCAAAGCTGACCAACATGCTTGCGTCGTCCCGACCGGTTATCGCCACTGCTAAATCAGGGACAGGTCTTGCGCTGGAAATAGAAGGCTGCGGGGTGGTGGTCCCCCCAGGCGACCATGTTGCGTTTGCTTCCGCGATTGGTACGCTTTTGGACGATCCAGTCCTTCGCAAGCTATTTGGAGATCGCGCGGGTAAGCGGGCCCGCGATCATTGGAATTCTAAAGCAATTTTGAGCCGTTTCGAACGTCAACTCCGAGATCTGGCTGCGTGAGTTCGCATTTTGTTCTTTCCTACAGGAGGCGGTCGGGCATAGTTCTCCTGCTCCACGAGGCGCGGATGGTCCGCGTCAGGAGGAGCATGTCATGACCATTCCGATCACCGCGCCTGCCGCGTATGTGCCGCAGACCGCCATCGCCTTTGCCACGCCGGAGGGCGCCGCGCTTGTTTCGGCTACTTCGCCGCTCCCGATCAGCGAGCCGTCCTATGCCTCCGCCACCGCGATTGTGGTGGATATGCCCTTCGCTCCGCCGCGCGCCGTGGCCGTGATCGCGCAGGCGGCTGGCAATGTAGCGTTTCGCTTTGCCGATGCCAGCACCTTAACCGTCCCGGTGAGCGAGGGGTTGAGCATCCTGCCGTTCGCCGCCGCGCGCATCCAGGCCAGCGGAACCACCGCCGCCGCCAGCTTCTACGCCCTGGTCTGAGGGGAGCTCGCACCATGCTCGCCCTCATGCGCCCCGCCGCCAGCCCTCGGGCCCTTGCCAACCAGCGGCTGCTAGGCCGCCTGCGCCGTGCTGCATCACGCGCGGCCCTGTCCAATCCGCGGAACGCCGGCCTTCATCCCGCGCCGCCCACGATCACTGACAACGGCGCCACCAACCCGGCGGTTACCGCCGCCACCGCCTACCCTTGCAACGCCACGACCCGCGGCGTCTGGCACGTCATCGGCGGGCGTTACGGCAGCGGCGGGCGGATCAGCGCCGGTGTGCAGGATGCCGTGCCCACCGACATCAACACCTACGCCCGCTGGGAGGTCATGGCGGACAGCCGCTACTTTACCGCGCGCGTCGGGCCGACCACTGTGCCGTACCGCTTCCTGGTCGATGGCCGATACGTATCGCTTGCGGGGACGGTGACCGGCACGACCACCGGCAATGCCGACCAGTACCTGACGCTGGATTTCGGCAGCCGCGCCGTCCGCCGCATCGTGGTGGAGGCGATGCGCACCGGGCGGCTGAACGGGGGCTTCGTGGAGGACGGCGCGGCGCTGTGGCCCGCCGACCAGACAGAGGCGCCACACGCCGTTTTCCTGGGTGACAGCTACGTGTTCGGGTCGGGACCGGACATGACCGCAGACGGCGTGGCGGTGCAGATGGCGGATCGCCTGGGGCTGTCGCTGCAGGCCAGCGGATCGGGCGGCACCGGGTGGAACCAATCGGCCACCAGCGTCTATCGTTTCGACCAGCGCATCGCCAATGGAGACTTGGCGCTGGGCTACCAAGCGCCCGAAGTGATCTTCCTCCACGCTTCGGTAAACGACGCCTATGCGGGGCAGAACGCGGCCACGCTCCAGGCCAATGCCTTGAGCGGATTGCGCAGCGCGCGAGCGCAATTCCCCGGCGTACCGATCGTCGTCTTCGGCTGCATCGCCGCGCCCAATCGCATGGCGGCGACCATCACCACGGCCGAAGCCGCCGTCTCGGCCGCCGTGGCCGCGCTGGGCGATCCATTGTGCCGCTTCGTGCCGGTGGATGGTGATCCGGGCGGCAGGTGGGTGACGGGACTGGGCTCGGAACTTCGCTTCACCGCGCCGCTCAACGCCGCGACGAGCGCCACGCTCGCGACCGCGTGGCCCGCAGGCACGTCCGCCGCCAGCTACACCATCCTGTTCTCGGACGGATCGAGCCGGGTGGCCAGCCTGACGCAGGGCAGCACTGCCGTCACCTGGTCGGGCGCGGTCACGGCCGGGGCGACGGCGATGATCCGCCAGACCGAGGGCAACGCGCGCTTTACCATGAGCGGGGACTGGATTCATCCCAGCAACTACGGCGCCGCCTACCTGGGCGAACGCTATGCCCGCAGCGCTCTGGCGGCGCTGGAGGCGATGCTCGGATGAGCCAGGCGGGCGGCCGGAACGAGGTAGGAGCGGTGCGTCTGCAGGCGGCCGTGATCTATCATTTCTGGCCGCATTACCGTGAGCCGGTGATGCAGGCGATGGATCGGGACGGGTCCATCACCTACCACTTCGTCGGTAGTGGAGAAGCGCTGGAGGGCGTTCTTCACGCCGATCCCAAAGCAGTCTCCCGTTTCGTAGAAGCGCCGTTTCGCAAGCTGGGAGCGCTGCTGTGGCAGCCCGGCGCGGTGCGGGCGGCGACGGACCGGCGCTATCAAGCCTTGATTCTGCTGGCCGACCCGCATTTCCTTTCGACCTGGGTGGCGGCCCTGATCGGCAAGCTGCGCCGCGTGCCGGTCGTATTCTGGGGCCATGGCTGGCTGAAGGCTGAAGGATCGCGCAGAGGTTTGCTGCGGCGCGTTTTCTTCCGCCTTTCCGATCGCTTGCTGGTTTACGGCGAGCGTGGCCGCGCCCTTGGCATTGCCGCCGGCTTCCCGGCAGAGCGGATCGGCGTGGTGTTCAACAGCCTGGATGTCGCGCATGCGGATCGGCTGATTGCGGCCTTGCGCAATGGCCAGATCGCACCGCGCCGCCCGCAGGATTTCTTTGCCGATCCAGAGCGGCCGCTGCTGATCTGCACGGCCCGGCTTACCGCGAAGTGCCGGTTCGATCTGTTGTTCCAGGCGGCTGCTTCACTGGCCCAGCAGGGACGACCGGTGAACGTGCTGCTGATCGGTGACGGACCTGAGCGCGCGGCGCTGGAGGGGTTGGCGCGGCATTTGCGGATCGCGGCCCATTTCCATGGCGCCTGCCATCTTGAGGATGTGG
Organism: uncultured Novosphingobium sp.; assembly: GCF_964277725.1. Lineage (NCBI taxonomy): Bacteria > Pseudomonadati > Pseudomonadota > Alphaproteobacteria > Sphingomonadales > Sphingomonadaceae > Novosphingobium > uncultured Novosphingobium sp. The sequence goes on from NZ_CAXYKL010000252.1 coordinate 12,370, forward strand.
TGGGCCCGATGATTTATCATGCGGACCTCACCGTCTCGCCGGGCAAGATCGGCCTGACCGCCATGCACAGTCTGATGTATGGCACGCCCGCGATCACGCACGGCGACTTCGATGCCCAGATGCCCGAGGTGGAGGCGATCACGCCCGGAGTGACCGGGGCGTTCTTCCGGCGTGACGATGCCGCGGATCTGGCGCGCGTGATCGCTGAATGGCTCCAGACCGCGCCGCCGCGCGATGTCATCCGCAAGGCCGCGCGAGCGACGATCGCCGCGAATTGGACGCCGGAAGTGCAGGCGCGGATCATCCGCGAAACCGTGCAAGCGCTGGTCGTCCATGCCTGAGCGGCCTCTGATCGGCGAATTGCCCGCGCCGGAACGGGTGGCGGAACCGATGATCGCCCGCTGCCGTGCCGAGGTGGAAGGCCGCGCGAAAGCTCTGGCACGAACGCTGCTGCTACCTGTGCTGCGACGACGCTTCGGCTTGGCGGAATTGGGAGAAGGCTTCCAATGGGGCCGCAACATGGTGATCGCGCGGGGCAGCCGGATCGGCCGCTACGCCTACCTTGGTCCCGATTTCTGCAGCCATGGCCCGATCGTGGTGGGCGACTTGTGCATGATCGCTGCGGGTTGCCGCGTGGTCGGCGCAGATCACGCGTTCGATCGCGCCGGTACGCCCACCCGCCTCGGTTGGCCCAACGCGCCGCGCGCGGTGACCGTCTTCGGGGCGGATTGCTGGATCGGGGAGCGGGTGACGATCCGCGAAGGGGTGACGATCGGGGCCGGGGCCGTGGTCGGCTCCGCCGCGACGGTGGTGAGCGACGTGCCGCCTTACGCGATCGTCGCTGGCACCCCCGCCCGCATCGTACGGCAGCGGTTCGAGGGACGCGAACGCGCCCTGCATGAGCGCACGCTGCTCGGCAATGTGGCGGACGCGGCATGATCCGCCGCCCGGTGCCGGCAAAGGCGGATATCACGTCGCCCGGATCGGTGAGGCCCGGCTATCTGCCCGGGGTCACCACCGTGATCCTGACGCTGAACGAGGAACTGCATATCGCGCGCGCGATCGCCAGCGCGCAGGCCTTTTCGCGCGAAGTGCTGGTGATCGACTCTCACTCCACGGATCGCACGGTGGAGATCGCCCGCGCCCTGGGGGCCAGAGTGATCCAGAATCGGTGGATCAATTACGCCCGCCAATTCCGCTTCGCGTTGGAACACGGCTCGATCCGCACCGAGTGGATCTTGCGATTGGACGCGGACGAGCTGATCGGCGACGATCTTGCCGCGCGCTTGCGGCAAGATCTGCCGCTGATGCCGGCAGACGTCACCGGCATCGTCCTCAAGCGTCGTCATGTCTTCATGGGCCGCTGGGTCCGCCACGGTGGGCGCTATCCGCTACA
>NZ_CAXYKL010000253.1:0-3515 GCF_964277725.1 uncultured Novosphingobium sp.
TTAACCATCGTTCATGCGGGGCAAATTAGCGCTTCTTCCCCATGAACTGCGCACCACGACTTTGCACTGCGGCAGGGCCTCGTTAAGGGTCCGTGCAAATGACGGCCATTCCCCTTCCTGCCAGCGGTGTGCTTGACGGAGCGATCCATCGCTATGCCCTGCGCGTCTATTACGAGGACACGGATGCGGGCGGGATCGTCTATCATGCCAATTACTTGCGCTGGTTTGAGCGGGCTCGGTCCGATTTGCTGGATCTGCTCGACATCGACCAGGCGGCGGCGCTGATCGCGGGCGAGGGGGCCTATACGGTGGCGGAGGTTTCGCTGCGCTATCTGGTCCCGGCGCGCCTGGGCGATACCGTGAACCTTGAAACGCGCGCCGAGGCGATCGGCCGCGCCAGCTGTAACATGCGGCAAATTGCATGGCGCGGTGATACGAAACTGGCGGAAGCCACCGTGCGCGTCGGCTTCGTCGGCCCCGATGGTCGACCGCGCCGCCAGCCCGAAGCCTGGCAACGGGCCTTCACCGCTTTTACCGACGCCTCGCCCGCTTCACCTCCGGAAGGACAAGAATGACGTTCGATCTGCTCATGGCCGCGACTGACGCGGCGACTGGTGCGCCTACCCGGCTCAACCCGGTCAAGCTGTTCCTGGACGCCGACATCGTGGTGCAGGTGGTGATGGTCGGCCTGATCCTCGCCAGCGTGTGGACGTGGACCATCATCGTATCGTTCCTGCTGCGCATGGGCAGCATCGCGCGGCGTTGCAATTCCTACGAGAAGGAATTCTGGGACGCGGAGAATTTCGACGCTTTCCAACGCGAACGCCGCCGCGCCGAAGTGCCGATCGGCAAAGTGGCGGGCGCGGGCCTGGCGGAATACAAGCGCAATGCGGCGGGCCCGGGTGTCGATCCCGAAGGCGCACGCCAGCGCGTGGGCCTGGCCATGAATTCGGCGGTGGGCGAAGAGGCGGACAAGCTGTCTGACCGGTTGAACTTCCTGGCGACGGTGGGCTCTGTCGCTCCGTTCGTCGGCCTGTTCGGCACGGTATGGGGCATCATGAACAGCTTCTTCCAGATCGGCCAGCAGCAGAATTCCTCGCTTGCGGTGGTGGCGCCGGGCATTTCCGAGGCGCTGTTCGCCACCGCGATCGGCCTGTTCGCGGCGATCCCGGCGGTCATCGCGTACAACCGCTTCTCGCACCGGGTGAACGGCTTCGAGGCGCGGCTGCAGCGCTTTGCGGACAAGCTGCACGCCGCGCTGACGCTGCAGCTGGAGCAGCGCTGAGATGGCGATGGGACTGTCTGGAGGCGGCCGTCGGCGCGGTCGCGGGCGGGCCGGTGCGCCGATGTCGGAAATCAACGTCACGCCGCTGGTGGACGTGATGCTGGTGCTGCTGATCATCTTTATGGTCACCGCGCCGCTACTGAAGGCGGCGGTGCCGGTGGAGCTGCCTGACAGCCGCGCCAAGGCGATGGCGGAGGAAGCCAACCAAGTGACGATCACGATCCAGACCGACGGCACCGTCTATCTTGAGGAAGATGCGCTGGCGCCCGGCGAACTGGCCGATCGCCTGGCTGCGATCCCCGATGGTCCTGACGGCAAGAAGCCGCTGGTCACGCTGCGCGCGGACAAGGCGCTCGACTATGGCCGGGTGATGGACGTGATGGGTGAGCTGAACCGGGCCGGTTTCAACGCCATCTCGCTGGTCACCGGCACCGGTGGCGGCGTCAGTCCCGGTTCAGGGCAGTAAGGGTAGCCGAACGGACAATGGCTTTGGCGCTGCGCAAGGATGAAGGCCTGGGCCTGGGGATCGCGATTGCCGCGCATGCTGCGCTGGTGGCGATCCTGCTGCTGCGTCCGCACTCCGCCCCTGTCGTCAAGCCGCCCGAGCGGATCGAGGTGACGATCAGCGATCAGGTGAGCCTGACCAGCACCTCGCCCCAACCCAACAGCCAGGCCGCCGCGCCGGTGGCACCCACTCTGGGTGAGCCCAAGCCCGAGGAAGAAGCCGCCCCGGCAAAGAGCGAACCCGAAGCGCAGCCAGAGCCGGAACCCGCGCCGCCCGAACCTGCGCCGCCGCAGCCCAAGCCTAAACCGACCCCGCCCAAGCCGACCCTGCGTGAACCCAGGGCGGAACCCAAGCCGCAGCCTTCGCCCAAGCCCGTGGCCAAGCCGGTTCCGCGTCCGGCTCCGAAACCGCCTGCGCCCAAGCCGGTCGCGAAGCCGGCGCCGAAGCCGCGCCCGGCACCGCCCCGTCCCGCACCTCCAAAACCTGCGCCGAAAGCCCCGCCGCCAAAGGCCGCCGCGCCACGCACGCCTGCGCCTAAAGCCCCCGCGGCGAAGGCACCTCCCGCCAAGGCACCCGCGCGGCCATCATCCGGGCAGACCGGATCGGCCACCAAGGGGGCGGCCAAATCCCCTCCGTCCAAAACGCCCTCCAAGTCCAACGCCCCGGCGGGCGGCAGCCGCATCGGCTCGGACTTCCTGGCGGGCGTGACGGGGGCCACCTCGCCCAATCGCACACCTGCCGCCGCTCCCGCCGCGCCCAGCATCGGCCCGGCAGTGCGTTCTTCCCTCGCCAGCGCGATCTCGCGCCAGCTCAAGCCCAAGTGGCAGGCACCGCAGGGCCCCGACGCGGATGATCTGGTCACGATCCTGTCGTTCAATCTCAACCGCGACGGCTCGCTGGCGGGAACGCCCACCGTCGTGAAACAGTTGGGCATCACCGATATCAACCGCAATCAGGCGGCGCGGCATGCCGAGCAGGCGATCAAGGCGGTGCGCCTAGCCGCTCCGTTCGACTTGCCGGACCAATACTACGATGCGTGGAAGCGTGTCTCTCAATTCCGTTTTGACAGGAGGCTCTCGCAATGACGCTGCGTTTTTCGACCCTGGCCTTCCTGCTGGCCACCGCGACCGGCCTCGCCGCCGCTCCTACGTTTGCGCAGGATGCTCCCGCGCCGCCAGTTGCGGAGCAGCCGACGAACGAAGCGGATGACGGCGGCCTGACCGGCAGCGTCTCTGACGAGAACGAGTGGCAGAACATCGGCATCGCCATCACCACCTTCGCCACCGACCGCGACGTGCCGACGCAGACCAACGCCGGTTCCACCGCGCAGCTGGGCCAAGCGATCTCGCAAGTGATCGCATCGGACCTGAAGAACAACGGCCTGTTCAAGCCGACCGGCCCGGATGGCCTGCCGCAACCCACGCTGCCCGAAGTGCAGACTCCCAGCTACGCCACCTGGTCCGGGCGCGGTGCGGACATGCTGGTGCAGGGTTATGTGAAGGCCAGCGCGGATGGCCAGCTGACGGTCGGTTGCTACCTCTACGATATTTCGCTCACTCGGCAGCTGGTGAAGGCAGGCTGGCAGTTCGCGGCGACGGACTGGCGGCGCGCGGCGCACAAGTGTTCCGACCTTGTCTATTCGCGCCTGTCCGGCGAAAGCCCGTTCTTCGATTCCAAGATCGCCTACATCGCCGAAACCGGGCCGAAAGGCCGCCGGATGAAGCG
>NZ_CAXYKL010000254.1:0-4347 GCF_964277725.1 uncultured Novosphingobium sp.
CCTTTAAACTCGGGGGCGAGCGACGAGGAGACGGAACTGTGGGCTTCCTTGACCATTCTGCGCATTCGGCCCATTTCAATCCCCTACCTGAGGGAGAGACGGATTTGCGCATCCTGATCGTCGAGGATGAACCTACGCTCGGCAACCAGCTCAAGAACACTCTTGAGCAAACCGGCTATGCCGTCGACTTGTCGACCGACGGCGAAGACGGGCACTTCATGGGCTCGACCGAAGAATACGACGCGGTGATCCTCGATCTCGGCTTGCCCGAGATCGACGGCCTCACCGTGTTGGGCATGTGGCGCAAGGAAGGCCGGAACTTTCCGGTGCTGGTGCTGACGGCTCGTGATTCCTGGTCGGACAAAGTCGCCGGGCTGGACGCAGGTGCGGATGATTACCTCGCCAAGCCTTTCCAGACCGAGGAACTGATCGCACGCCTGCGCGCGCTGATTCGTCGCGCCTCGGGTAACACTTCCAGCGAATTGATCGCCGGCGACGTTCGGCTCGATACTCGGTCTGGGCGGGTGACCCTGGCCGGTGAGCCGGTGAAGATGACGGCGCAGGAATACAAGCTGCTGGCCTATCTGATGCACCACAAGGGCAAGGTGGTCAGCCGCACTGAACTGATCGAGCATATCTACGATCAGGATTTTGACCGCGATTCCAACACGATCGAGGTCTTTGTCACGCGCATCCGCAAGAAGCTGGGTGCAGACGTGATCACGACGATCCGCGGCCTTGGCTACAGCCTCGACGACCCTGCCGACCAGCCCCGCGGCTGAGGTCTCCTCGGAGGAGGCGCGGATAGCGGCTGAGGGTGCGGCACACGTGCGTGCGCGGCGGCCGCGCGGTACGGGATCGCTGGCGCGGCGCATGATGCTGATCGCGGCGGGATGGATATCCATCCTGCTGCTGATCGGCGGCATGTTTCTGGATCGCACGCTGACTTCACAAGTCACGCGAAGTTTCGACGAGCAACTGGGCTACATGCTGACCGGCATGATCGGCTCGGCCGAGATCGGGCCGGACGGTGAGGTGTTCTTCAATCGGCCCCTGGGCGATCAGCGATTCCTGGAGCCCAACAGCGGTCTGTATTGGCAGATTCGCGGAAAGGGGCATGAGGACTTTCCCTCCCGCTCTTTGTGGGATCGCAGTCTTCAAGTGCCGGATGGCCACTTCGACAGTGAGCCGCACACATACGACAGCAGCCAATTCAGCGGCGAGCCGCTGCGGATCATGGAGCGCTCGATCATCCTGCCCGGTAGCAACACCGAATGGATGTTCACGGTGGCCGCCAGTCGCGTGCAATTGAATGATCAGATCAAGTCGATCCGATCTATCCTGTTCTACAGCTTCTTTTTTCTAGGTCTGGGCCTGCTGGCTATGGCCGGACTGCAGACGTGGTATGGCCTTTTCCCGCTGCGCCACGTGCGGCGTGCGATCCGCCGCCTGCGCACCACCGGCGCGGCCAAGGTGACCGAGCCTTTGCCAACCGAAGTCCAGCCCTTGGTCGAGGAACTTAATGCTTTGCTCGAGCATACCGACCGCCAGGCGCAAGAGGCGCGGACGCATGCCGGAAACCTCGCGCACGCGCTGAAGACGCCGCTGACGGTGGTGATGAACGCGGCCACCGCGCGAGCCCCCGATCTGGGCGATACCGTGATCCGGGAGGCGGCGGTGATGCGCCGCCAGGTCGATCACCACTTGGCGCGCGCGCGCGCGGTGGGGCGTCGCGCCGCCGGGCTTTCGCGGGCAGGCGTATGGCCCAGCCTGGAGGCGGTGCTGCGCGCGGTGGAGCGATTGTACGGATCGACTCGCTTTGACCTTGCCGGCAACCGCGAGGCGCAGGTTGCTCTGGAGAAGCAGGATCTGGAAGAATTGCTTGGCAACGTGATCGAGAATGCGGCCAAGTACGGTGGCGGCAGTGTTTTCGTGACGGTGGACGAAACCAAGGACCCGCAATGGTGCGAGATCTGGATCGAGGATGACGGCATGGGAATCCCCGAAGCAGAGCGGACGCGGATTTTCGATCGCGGCGCGCGGCTCGACACCGGCAAGCCGGGCACGGGGCTTGGGCTGGCGATCGTTCGCGATGTCGCTGAGATCTATGGCGGCTCGGTCGTACTGGATGAGAGCGAGGATCTGGGCGGATTGTTGCTCAAGCTCAGGCTGCCAAGGGCGGTGGCCTGACGGTCGATCAACAGCTCCGCTCTAGTTGGCCGCCTTGGCCTTTTCATGGTGGCGGATCACTTCGTCGATGATGAAGCGCAGCAGCTTCTCGCCGAAATCCGGGTCTAGTTGCGCTTCCTCGGCCAGCTTACGCAAGCGGGCGATCTGGCGCTCTTCGCGGCCCGGGTCGGAGGCGGGCAGGTCGGTCGTCGCCTTGTAGGCACCGACAGCCTGGGTAATGCGAAAACGCTCCGCCAGAATGTGGATCAGCGCGGCATCGATATTGTCGATACTCTTGCGATAGCCCGCCAGCACGGGATCGGTGGTGGCAACGGTGCCGGCATCGTCGGTGATCGGGGACTGGCTCATGGCATCCGCCGCTAGCATGGTCGCAAATGCAATTCCACTCGCGGCTTTCGCGCTTGCCATGTCGCACCCCAGCCGCCATGTCGCACCGCAATGAGCGCCGATGTTGTCCCCCTGCGCCCGCGCGCAGAACCCTCGCTTTCCCCCATGCTTGCGTTGACCGCGCAGGGCATGAACAGCGTCAATGCCGTGATCCTGGATCGGATGCAGAGCGAGGTGCCGTTGATTCCGGCGCTGGCGGGGCATTTGATTTCAGGCGGCGGCAAACGCTTGCGCCCAATGCTGACCGTGGGCGGGGCCGAGCTATGCGGCTACCAGGGGACCCGGCACCACAAGCTGGCCGCCGCCGTGGAATTCATTCACACCGCCACTTTGCTGCATGATGATGTGGTCGATGGATCGGATCTGCGCCGGGGCAAGGCGGCTGCCAACATCGTCTTTGGCAATCCCGCCACCGTGCTTGTGGGCGATTTCCTCTTCACCCGCGCCTTTGAGCTGATGGTGGAGGACGGTAGCCTCAAGGTGCTGAAGATCCTGTCCGGCGCATCGTCGATCATAGCCGAGGGCGAGGTCGACCAGCTCGTCGCCCAGCGGCATGTCGACACGAGTGAAGAGCGCTATCTTTCGATCATCGGATCGAAGACCGCCGCATTGTTCGCCGCCGCCACGCGCATCGCCGCCGTCGTTGCCGAGAAGAGCGAAGCGGAGGAGCGCGCCTTGGACGCCTACGGTCGCAACCTGGGGATTGCCTTCCAGCTGGTGGACGATGCCATCGACTATGATTCCGAGGCGGAGGAAAGCGGCAAGGGCAAGGGCGATGATTTCCGCGAGGGGAAAATGACCCTGCCGGTGATCTTGGCCTATGCGCGCGGTTCGGCCGAGGAGCGCAAGTTCTGGCAGGAAGCGATCGCGGGGTTCCTGACCGAGGACGAGGATCTGGCTCACGCCGTCAAGCTGATCAACCGGCATGGCTGTGTCGATGCCACCCGTGAGCGGGCAAGGTATTATGCGCAGCGCGCAATCGACGCGATCGCGGTGTTCCCACCCAGCGCGGCGCGAGACGCCATGGCGGAAGCGGCGCTGTTCGCGGTCGCCCGGCGATACTAGGCGATCGTTTCGCTCGCCGTCACATCGCGGATGCCATCACGAAAAAGGGGGCGCAAAACGCCCCCTTTTCTCTTTTGCTCTGAGACGAAAAATTATTTCTCCTCTTCCTCGTCCTCATCAACTTCAAGCACCTCTTCCTCATCGCTGTCGAGGGCTTCGTCGATAGCTTCGGAAATCAGGTCCAGTGCGTCGTAGTCAGCTGTAAATTCTGTGGTTTCGCCTGAAGCGTCCTCGATCGTGATGCGATAATCCTCGCCCTTACGGACGATATTGAATGTCGCCAATTCCCGTATTGCCATGCCTGCTCTCCGATCGTCTGGAAGGTTCGGTGCGCTAACCAAGCCTGGCCCGTTTAGTTGCAGGCGGATCGATCTATAGCGACGAAAGCCCGATTGGTTTGCGATGCGCCGCCCCGGTGCAAATCCTCATGTCATCGGCTAGGGCCATCCAGGTGACAGACCTGCCGATCCACGCCGTACTTCCCGAACTGCTCTCCACCCTCGATGGGGAAGGCGCCGCCGTGCTGATCGCGCCCCCTGGAGCGGGCAAGACCACCGCCGTCGCCCCCGCGCTGCTGAACCGGGACTGGTGCACCGGGACGGTGATCCTGCTTTCGCCGCGCCGGGTGGCGGCCCGCGCCGCAGCGGAGCGCATGGCGGAAACCACTGGCGAGAAGGCGGGAGAGACGATCGGCTACCTTACTCG
>NZ_CAXYKL010000255.1:0-5514 GCF_964277725.1 uncultured Novosphingobium sp.
ATACCGGGGTGTCGATCGCCTTCAACGTCGGCGGCATCCTGGGCGGCGGCTTCGCGCCCGGCGTGGCGCAGACATTGGCGGACAAGGGCGGGCTGGCCTTCGTCGGCCTCTACATCTCGGGCGCCGCAGTGCTGACGCTGATCGCGCTCTTGTCTGTTTCCCCGAAGACCGAGCGGAATTTTCAGGTCCAGGCCTGATCCAGGTCAGGTCGGGGACGATGTGATGCGGCTAACCGCCCACCTGGCCGCATCCGCCACCACCGCGTCCGCATCGTCGCAAAGCGGCTTCACCTGCGCCAGCAGATCCTGCCGCCCGCTGTTTCCGGCGGCATAAAGACAATTGCGCACGAAGCGGTTGCGGCCGATCCGCTTGATAGGTGAGCCGCTGAAAAGCGCGCGAAACCCCGCGTCGTCCAGCGTTAACAGGTCGCGCAGTTCGGGCGCGGTCAGTTCGGCACGCGGCAGATAGGCGCGGAACGATCGGGCCTCTCGCGCAAACTTGTTCCAGGGGCACACCGCCAGGCAATCGTCGCAGCCGTAGATGCGGTTGCCCAGCTTTTCGCGCAAATCCTGTGGCACCGGGTCCTTGTGCTCGATGGTGAGGTAGCTGATGCAGCGCCGCGCATCCAGGCGATAGGGCGCGGGGAACGCCTGCGTCGGGCAAGCGTCCTGGCAAGCGCTGCACGATCCGCACCGGTCCTGCCCCGGTGCATCCGGCGGCAGGTCCAGCGTCGTGTAGATCTCGCCCAGGAACAGCCACGAGCCATGATCGCGGCTGACCAGGTTCGTGTGCTTGCCCTGCCATCCCAGGCCCGCCGCCTGCGCCAGCGGCTTTTCCATGACCGGTGCGGTATCGGTGAAGACCTTCACGCCCGGATCGCCCATGCCGTGGCGCGGCGCCTGTGCCACCATCCAGCGGGCCAAGGCCTTCAGCGCCTTTTTCAGCGCGTCGTGATAGTCCGCGCCTTGCGCATAAGCGGAAATCCGCGCGCGATCGGCATGGTCGGCCAGCTTCAGCGGATCGCCGGCGGGCGCATAACTCATGCCCAAGGCGATCACGCTGCGCGCTTCGGGCCAGAGCGCTTGGGGCGCGCGGCGCTGGTGCGCACGATCGGCCATCCATCCCATGGACCCGTGCATCCCCTGCGCCAGCCAGGCGGACAAGCGATCGCCGTGGATCGGATCGAATCCGGCGGGGGCGATACCGAACGCCACGAACCCCACCGATCGGGCCTCTTCCCGCAACGCCGCGATGAAGCGCGCTGGATCGGGTGCGGTTAGATCGGATTTAACCATGCTTGCGCAGGCGATGGTTGACGCGCGCCGTGCTAGGGGGGCACCTCCAGGAAGGATACGGGGTCAGGGGCGCCTGCATGAATGCCGAGATAGAAGAAGCGCGCGCGCCGGGCAACGTGGCAGCGCCTGACCTGGGTCCTGGCCTCGGCGCATCCGATCGCGCCGCCCGTCCCCTGGCGATCGAGGCGCGCGGCCTGATCAAGCGCTTCGATGGCTTCACCGCCGTCGACGGCGTCGATCTGTCCGTGCCAGAAGGTGCGGTCTACGGCATTCTCGGCCCTAACGGCGCGGGCAAGACCACCACCTTGCGCATGTTGCTGGGCATCATCGATCCAGACCAGGGCTATCGCCGCATCCTGGGTGCGGACAAGCCCCACGATGTGGCCCGCGCGATCGGCTATTTGCCCGAAGAGCGCGGCCTCTATCCATCGATGAAGGCGTATGAGGCGATCGCCTTCATCGGCGCACTGCGCGGCCTGCCGCTCAAGGAAGGGCGGCGGCGCGGGCGCGAACTGCTGGAAGCGCATGGCCTTGGCTATGCGGCGGACCGGCAGATCCGCCAGATGTCCAAGGGCATGGCGCAGCAAGTGCAGATCCTGGGCACGCTGGTCCATCGCCCGCGCCTGGTCATCCTGGATGAACCGTTCTCGGGCCTGGACGCGCTGAACCAGGGGAAGCTGGAAACCGTGATCCGCAATCTGGCGGCGGAGGGCACGACCGTGATCTTCTCCACCCACGTCATCGCCCATGCCGAGCGTCTGTGCGATGAAGTGGCGATCATCGCCGGGGGCAAGGTGCCGTTCGCCGGGCCGGTCGATGTCGCGCGCGATCGCATTCCCCCGCAGGTCCGGCTTGAGACTCGTGCCGAGGATGGCCCCTGGCGCGCCGCGCTGCCGGCCGATGCGCGGCATGAAGGGCGGCACTGGTATTTCGCACTGCCTGCCACCGGGATCGAGCCGCTGCTGCGCAGTCTGATCGAAGGGGACGCCGGCATTCTGTCCCTCTCGATCGAACGCGCCGGGCTGCACGATGCCTTCGTCGCCATTGCCGGGGAAGCCGCCGCCCGCGCGCTGGAAGCGGCGACGCCCGAGGAGGAAGGCAAGTGAGCATCATCGGCACGCGCCCCGCGAACCGCCTGTCGCTGCTGGCCGCCGCCTTCGTCATCGCGCGGCGTGATTTCCAGGCGGTGCTGTTCAGCCGTAGCTTCTTCTTCTTCTTGCTGGGGCCGCTGTTCCCGCTGCTGATCGCCGGGCTGGCGGGCGGCGTGGGTGAAAAGATGAACGCCTCCGTCCGCCAAACGCAGTTGGGTGTCGCCTTGCCAGCCACCGAGGTGGACGCGCTGATCGGCGCGCAGCACGCGCTGTCCGTGCAACTGGGCGATGCGGTGCCGCAGCTGCTGGTGCTCAAGCGGCTCAGCGCTGAAGAGGCGTTCGACCCGCGTGCCGCGCTGACGCCCGGAGTCCATGCCGATGTTGCCGCCGTGCTGACCGGCACGCTGCAGCGCCCGGTGCTGACCGGGACCAGGGACCAGATCGAGCAATGGCGCGGGCCGGTCGGTCTGCTGGCGGCGGCGGCGATCCAGGGCGTGCCGGGGCCACCGCCCACCGTGGTGCTGCAAGGCACCGTCTCCAGCGGCGCGAGCGATCGCAAGGGCCAGATGCTCACCGCGCAGGCTGCGCAGACGCTGCTGTTCCTGCTGACGATGCTGCTGGCGGGCATGGTGCTGTCCAACCTCGTCGAGGAAAAAGGCAACAAGGTGATCGAGATCCTGGCGGCGGCGATCCCGATGGACGCGGTGTTTCTGGGTAAGCTGTTCGCGATGCTGGGCGTGTCTTTCGTGGGCATCGCCGTCTGGGGCTCTACCGCGGGGCTGTTCACTCTGGCGACCGGAGGAGCGGCCGGGGGCCAGATCGCCGCGCTGCCGACACCGGCGATCGGCTGGCCCGCCTTGTTCGCGCTGGGCGTGATCTACTTCGCGATGGCCTATCTGCTGATCGGGTCGGTGTTCCTGGCGATCGGCTCGCTCGCGGCCACGGTGCGCGAGGTGCAGACCTTGTCCATGCCGGCGACGATGATGCAGCTCGTGGTGTTCTTTCTCGCCAGTTACGCGATGACCCAGCCTGGCGGCCGGGCGGAGACGTTCGCGGTGATCTTCCCGTTCAGTTCGCCCTATGCGATGCTGGCCCGCGCCGCGCAGCAGCCGGGGCTGGGGCAGCACGTGCTCGCCATCGGCTGGCAGGCGTTGTGCGTGATGGTGATGGTCCGCGCCGGTTCGCGCATGTTCCGCAAGCGGGTGATGAAGTCCGGGCCGTCCGGAGTGAAGCGCAAGGGCCTGTTCGCGCGATTGCGGCGGCGCCGGGCCTGAGGGGCAATCCCTTGAACGCGGCGGCATGAAGCACGACCTTCAGGGTATGGACAAGACCGCACCCGTGATGACCGCCCCACCGCCCTCGCGCCGCCAGTTCCTCGGCTGGATCGGTATCGGAGCGGCGCTGCCCGTGATCGCCGCGTGCGGCAGCGGCGATGCGCAGGCCAAGACCTACCCGGTCCGCTTTACCGACGAACAGTGGCGCAAACGGCTGAAGCCGGAGCAATATCGCATCTTGCGCCAGGAAGGGACCGAGCGCCCCTATTCCTCGCCCCTGAATGCGGAACATCGCAGGGGCACTTTCCTGTGCGCGGCGGACGGCAATCCGCTATACTCCTCGGCCACCAAGTTCGAGAGCGGCACTGGCTGGCCCAGCTTCTGGAAGCCGTTGCCCGGCGGGATCGGCACGTCGACCGACTTCAAGTTGGGCTATCCGCGCACCGAGGTTCACTGCGCGCGCTGCGGCGGGCATCTTGGCCATGTCTTCGATGATGGGCCCAAGCCGACCGGCAAGCGCTACTGCATGAACGGCGCGGCGATGACGTTCCGGCCTGGCTGATCGACGGGGTCGGTAGGGTCTTTACGCTAAGTCGCGCGACTATTCGGCCTTGGCTTCGGGTCGGTCCATGCGCTCGGCCCGCTGGGCCAATTCCTCAAGCCCCATCAACTGACCAAAGACCACGCCATATTCCGGCGCCCGGCGCCAGCACACGGTGGCTTCGAACAACGGCAGTTCGGTCGCTTCCAGCCAGAATTTCTGGCCGATCGCCAGCTTGTGCGTGATCGAAATCCGCGCACCCTGGCGTGAGATATCGAGGATAGTCGCGTCGTAGGACTGGTTTGCCATCCGCACGGTGGCAGGATGATGCACTCGCAAGCGCAAAGGCCGCTTGGGATAAGGGCCGGCTTCCTTGACGAAAGCGTCGACGTCCACCGGCTGGAGGAAACGAAAACCCGCCTCGCCGTTGGCTTCCCAGACTTTCTGCATTGGGAACCGCTGCCCGCTGCCGGTCTCGATCATCATGACCTGGGCGTTGGGCGCGGCGTGGAACAGGCGTAGCTTAAGCCCCGTCTCCGAGACGTCGCGGATGATGCACAGGTATTCCGTGCCCTCCGCGATCAGCTTGGCGCTGCGCAGCATCAAGGCAAAGCGCGGTGCACCGCGCATGTCGGCGCTGGTCTGCGGTGTTACCGCCTCTTGTGCCGTGCTTTGAGCCGAATTCCGCATTGAAGCCCCCCGTCATACCGCAATCGCGCACACGCCGACGACGAACGGCCGGACGCTTCTGCGGTCATACTGACGAGTTTAGGGCAAACGTCCCTAAAAATTGGTGAAGTTTTGCCGGTTTCCTCGAAACAAACTCGGCTGTTCTTTTAGATACTTAGGTAAAGGCGATGCGACATTTGCGGAGATTCTTGCAATACCTGCCGCCCGTTTCACCGCCGATTCCATGAGGTGGACAAAACCGGTGCAAATTGGTGCGGGCGGCGGGACTCGAACCCGCACTGGGAACCCCAAGCGGATTTTAAGTCCGCTGCGTCTACCATTCCGCCACGCCCGCAACCGCAGTTTCCTGCGGGTTTCGGTCTCTAGCGACCAATCTTCCGCAGTGCAATCCGATTGCGTTCCGCAATTTTATAACCGAGACGTGACTTTCGGTGCTGTAAAGCACGTACATTCACCCCAGCAAAAAGCTGCCCACTTGTAGGGCAGCGGGTTTTGAAAGAGTTGCGGCAGCCCGCGTCGCGGGCTTATGTGGCAGCAAGTGGATTGGGGGAGCCTGGTCGGCGTCACTGCCTCGGTGAGTACACCGAGGCTTTTCGCTTTTTGGCCGTGTCTCAAAAGGCGGT
>NZ_CAXYKL010000256.1:0-40862 GCF_964277725.1 uncultured Novosphingobium sp.
CATCCCGCGCGCCTTGTTCGTATTCTCACTGCTCTACGGCGGATTGGCCGTGCTTGCAGGTGTGCTGGGCACCAAGCTCGCCTCGCTGGGGCATTGGCCGATTTTGGGAGACCTTGCGGTCGAATCCGGCATCTTCGCGTTCCTGCTGCTGGTAGTGCTCTCCAGCGCAGTGGCGGAGCTGTACGGTCAGGGGGTGGCGAACCGGCTGGTGCGCTATGGCTTCATCCCGCTGATTGTCTCGATGGTGCTGCTGACGGTGGTGATCCGCGTCGTGCCGCCCGCCCCGTTCTGGAGCGATCAGGATGCCTTTGCCCGCCTGCTGGGCCAGGGCGCGCGGATGCAGTTCGCCGGGCTGTGCTCCTATGGCATCTCGCAGACGCTGAACGTCTATCTGTTTTCCCGGCTGGCCGGCGGGTTGGGTTCGGGCGGCAGCGGCAAACTGCTGATGGTGCGCGCCTGGATCGCCAGCTTGCTCAGCCAGGTGGTCGATACCGTGATCTTCATCACCATCTCGTTCTACGGCACGGTGGAAGCCAATGGCCAGCCGATGCCGATCGGCACGATCATGGAGGGGCAGATCGTGTCCAAGCTGATCCTCTCCACGATCATGGTGCCGCCGTTCATCTGGCTGTTCGTGCGGCTGGGTCGGCGGCTGGACCGCTGAGGGCAGCAAAAAGCCCTTCAATTCCGCGCCGCACGGTCCTAAGCCGCGCGCCATGACTCAGCCGCACGATCCCGCCTTGCTCGCCCGGGCCGCCACGCTTGTCGATGCGCTGCCCTATATGCAGCGTTATGCCGGCCGCACTTTCGTGGTGAAATATGGCGGCCACGCCATGGGCGACCCCGATCTGGCGCGCGATTTTGCCGAGGATGTCGTGCTGCTCAAGGCCGTGGGGATCAACCCGGTGGTGGTGCACGGCGGCGGCCCGCAGATCGGCGCGATGCTGAAGACGATGGGCGTCGAATCGCAATTCATCGACGGTCTTCGCGTGACCGACGCCCAGACCGCGCAGGTCGCGGAAATGGTGCTGTGCGGCGCGATCAACAAGGAGATCGTCGGCTGGATCGCCCAGGCCGGCGGCAAGGCGATGGGGCTGTCCGGCAAGGACGGCGGCATGGTCACCGCCCGCAAGGTCAACCGCACGTCCAAGGACCCGGACAGCCTGATCGAGAAGGTCGTGGACCTCGGCTTCGTGGGCGAACCGGACCGGATCGACATAAGCGTGATCGAAACCGTCTCGGCTGCCGGCATGATCCCGGTCATCGCTCCGATCGCCGCCGGGGCCGATGGCCAGACCTACAACATCAACGCAGATACCATGGCCGGTGCGATCGCCGCCGCCCTGGGTGCTGCGCGATTGTTCCTGCTGACCGACGTGGCCGGCGTGCTGGACAAGCAGGGCGAATTGCTGACCGATTTGCGCCCTGCCGATTTGGCGCGCCTTCGCGCCGATGGCACGATCTCGGGCGGGATGATTCCCAAGCTGGAAACCTGCCTGATGGCGGTGGAGGCAGGCTGCGAAGCCTCGGTTGTGCTTGACGGGCGAGTGTCACACGCCATGTTGCTGGAAATCTTCACGCAGGAAGGCGCAGGCACTCTCATCCAGGCGGCCTGATTTCTCCCGGTGGAGGCACCCAGAGCGCCGCGGGCCTGAAGCGCGCGGCGAAACAGAATCGGGAGGATCGCGGGACATCATGGCAGGCCAGGTAGCAAAGCCATCCACGATCGCCGCCTTCGTGGCCTTGATGCTGCTGTCGGCATGCAAGCAGGATCCCACTCCGCAGCCATCGATCATCTTGGATACGCAGGGCGCTGCCTCTGAAGAGGCGGCGGATGTCCTGCCGTCGTCTGATGCATCCGAAGGTAGCCGCGAAGCCATCGCCGATCTCGATTGGGGCGCTTTGGAAGAACGGCAGGACCCTGAGCGGCTGCTACGCTTCTATACCAACGCCATTCGCATCGCGGACTGGACGGCGGCGGCCCGGGCCTGGAGCCTGGATGCGCAGATGACGCCCGATAAGCTGAAGGCGGAATTCGGCGGGGAAGCGGGCCGGAAGATCGCGGTGGGCAAGGGCGATATCGGCACCGCTGCCGGTTCGATCTATTACGAAGCCCCCGTCACGATCGGGGCGCCCGATGCCGGCGAATCACGCCGGGGATCGATTGTCCTGCGCCGGGCGAACGATGTTCCCGGAGCCAGCGCGCTTCAACTGGTCTGGCGGATCGAACGCAGCTCTATCATAGCGCGATAGCTGGGTCCCTCGGTTCGCGAATATCAGCGGGCCGGGGCAGGGCAGCGTTGGAAAGCCTGGCGATAGCCGGCCAGCCATGCCGCCCGCGTTTGCGGGGTGCGATAGGGGTTGCTCGATTCGGGAAGTTCCGCCTGGGCCGCCTTGATGCCCCAGTGGTGCGCGTGGAAGGTATTTTCCAAGGATGCTCTCAAAACTGATGTTGCGAGTGCGAAATGCCCGCGATCAGGATAGCGATCCCACCTCATCGTCCAAGCGAGCCATTCGTTGGACGACCTGACCTTTCGTGCAGGGATACTTGCTATTTGGCAAATTCCCATCGCGTGATTTCTTCATCTACCCAGCAAATGATTCGCGCGATGATCGCCGGGTCGCGCGGCAATCTCAGTAGATCACGGTGCAGCAGCGCGCCCGAAGCGGTCAGAATGCCATCGGCGACAGCAAACCGAGCTTCCTGTTTGCCTTCTCCGGGGAGGACGAGCCTGGCAGCCTCGGCGATGTTGTTGAGAAAGCGATCGTTGGTCGTCTGGACGATCTGCAGGATACGCGGATTTCGCCCTGCTTCCGAGAGGATGTCGGCGAGAATCGCCAGGGCGTCCGGATCGATCGGGGAAGACACGAAGTTATGGACCCAGGATTTAAAGCGATCCCGATCCGATGACAATGTAGGATCGGCCAATTCCTGATCGTTCATGATCTGGTCGAAATCACGGCAGACGATTGCCGCGATGATATCCTCCTTGCCGGAGAAATCACGGTAGATCTGGCCGACCAAGACACCGGAAACCTTGGCGATTTCGGCCATGCCGGTGCCATGGAAACCATTCTTGGCAAAGAGCGTTCTTGCTGCGCTGATGATCGCCTCTTTGCGCTCCTCCGCGGTTCTCCTGGGTGCCGTGCCGGTCTTTGCATTCGATCCAGTCATTCCATCCCCTCTTGACGGTCTGCATTGTTCGCAGTAGCAGCATGTGAGTGAACGATCATTCACATGCTGTCAATGGAATTCGCCGGATGCCCATGCGCCCTCTTCACCGTGCCGCTCCCCTTGCCCTCGCACTGATCCTTATGGGCGGTTGCGGGAAGAAGGAGGAGGCGCCGGCCGCGCCGCCCACTCCCGAAGTCTCGGTCCTGTCCGTGCGGCCCCAAGCCGCCACGCTGACGGTGACCCTGCCCGGACGGACCACGGCCTACGAAACGTCTGAAGTGCGTCCGCAGGTGAACGGACTGATCGTGGCGCGGCTGTTCCAGGAAGGCGATACGGTGCGCCAGGGCCAGCCGCTCTATCGTATCGATCCGCAGCCCTACATCCAGCAAGTGGCCAGTGCGCGCGCCGCTTTGGCGCGGGCCCGGGCCTCGATCGCATCCAGCGCAGCCTTGCAGCGCCGCTATGGCGAGCTGGTGCGGATCAACGCCATTTCCCGGCAGGAATACGATAACGCCATCACCAGCGCGCAGCAGGCCCGTGCCGACGTCGCCGCGCAGCAGGCCGCGTTGCGCAGTGCCGAGATCGACTTGTCGCGCACCACGATCAAGGCGCCCATCTCCGGCCGCATCGGCCGCAGCCTGGTCACCACCGGGGCACTGGCCACGGCAGGGCAGCAGACCGCGCTCGTCACCATTCAGCGGATGGACCCGATCTACGTCGATGTCCCTCAATCCAGCGAGGACCTGCTTCGGCTGCGCCAGCGGCTGCTGGCCGGTTCGCTGGCACGCGGCGGAGAGGCGGCGCGCGTGCGGTTGCGGCTGGAGGACGGCACGATCTACCCGATCGAAGGACGTATGCAGTTCGCCGATGTCAGTGTCGATCCGGCAACGGGCACGCAGACGATCCGGGCTGTGTTCCCCAACCCGCGCGCCTTGCTGCTGCCGGGCATGTTCGTGCGTGCAGAGCTGATCGAAGGCGTACAGGGCGATGCCATCCTGATCCCGCAGCGTGCCGTGACGCGTAACGAAAAGGGTGATCCGGTGGTGATGGTCGTCGGGCGCGATAACAAGGCGGCACAGCGCACGCTCAAGACGGACCGGGTGATCGGCAATAATTGGCTGGTCACCGGCGGGCTGATGCAGGGAGACCGGATCATCATCGAAGGCGGCGGCGCGATGCTGCGCCCGGGATCGCCCGTGAAGGCGGTTCCCTGGCGCGATCCGCAAGCCGGCGGCAAGCCCGCTGGCCAGCAGCCGGCTGCCAGCGCGGCAGCGGCCCCGGCCCCGGCTGCGACGAAGTAGCCCGCCATGTCACGTTTCTTCATTGACCGGCCCATCTTCGCATGGGTCATCGCCGTCCTGTTGATGCTGGCGGGTATCCTCGCCATCCGTACTCTGCCGATCGCCCAGTTCCCTACGATCGCCGCGCCCACGGTGACGGTGAACGCCACCTATCCCGGCGCAGATGCACAGACGCTGGAGAACACGACCACGCAGGTCATCGAGCAGCAGCTCAAGGGCATCGACAACCTGCGCTATTTCGCGTCGAATTCCGCCTCCTCGGGCAATCTGACGATCACGCTGACGTTCGAGCAAGGCACCGATCCCGACATCGCGCAGGTCCAGGTTCAGAACAAGCTGCAGGCGGCCACGCCACTGCTGCCGCAGGAAGTGCAGCAGCAGGGCCTGCGCGTGGCGAAGTCCTCGGCCAGTTTCCTTATGGTCGTGGGCCTCTATTCCACGGACGGCACGCATTCGGGTGAGGACATCGCCGACCTGATCGCATCGCGCGTCATCGATCCGGTCAGCCGCATCACCGGCGTGGGTGAAGTTCAATCCTTCGGCTCACAATATGCGATGCGGGTCTGGGTCGATCCGATAAAGCTCAACGCCTACCAGCTGACCATGGCCGACGTGACGCAGGCGTTGCGCGCGCAAAACGCGCAGGTTTCCGCCGGTCAGCTAGGCGCGCAGCCTGCGCCCAAGGAGCAGATGCTGAATGCGACCGTCTCGGTCCAGTCGCGCCTCCAGACGGCCGAGGAATTCGGCGCGATCCGGCTGAAGAGCGCAGAGAATGGCGCGATCGTGCGCTTGTCCGATGTCGCCCGCATCAGGCTGGGTTCGGAAGTCTACGGCTTTGATCTCAGTTCCAGTGGCAGGCCGGCGAGCGGCTTTGCCGTCAACCTGGCGCCGGGCGCCAACGCGCTCGACACAGTGGTGAAGGTGAAGGATGAGCTCGCCACCTTGTCGAAGACGTTCCCGTCGGACGTCAAAGTCTCTTATCCGTTCGACACCACGCCCTTCGTGCGGCTTTCGGTCGAGCAGGTGATCCACACCCTGATCGAGGCGGTCGTCCTGGTCTTTCTCGTCATGTTCCTGTTCCTGCAGAACTGGCGCGCGACACTGATCCCCACGATCGCCGTCCCGGTGGTTTTGCTCGGCACTTTTGCGGTGATGGCGCTGGCGGGCTATTCGATCAACACGCTGACCTTGTTCGGCATGGTGCTGGCCATCGGCCTCTTGGTCGACGATGCGATCGTCGTGGTCGAGAACGTGGAGCGCCTGATCGTGGATGAGGGGCTCAGTCCCCGCAACGCCGCGCGCAAATCGATGGACGAGATCAGCAGCGCGCTGGTCGGCATCGGCCTGGTGCTCTCGGCTGTGTTCCTGCCGATGGCGTTCTTCGGTGGTTCCACCGGCGTCATCTACCGCCAGTTCTCTTTGACGATCGTCACCGCCATGGTGCTGTCGGTGCTGGTGGCGCTGATCCTGACGCCGGCGTTGTGCGCCACGATCCTCAAGCCCCACGATCCCCACAAGGTGGAGGGCAACGGCCTGCTGGCCCGCTTCTTCCGCTGGTTCAACGACAAGTTTGAACGCGGGACCACGGCTTACGTGCGCGGCGTGAAGCGCACCGCGCGCGGCTGGAAACGCTCGATGCTGGCCTTCGCGCTGATCGTGGGCGGCGTGGGCTTCCTGTTCTGGCAATTGCCGTCGGGCTTCCTGCCGGATGAGGACCAGGGCTCATTGTTCACCGTGGTGCAGGCCCCATCGGGCGCCACTACGCCGCGCACCGACGCAGCCTTGAGGAAGATCGAGCAATTCCTCAGCAAGGACCCCGCTGTCGATTCGGTGTTCGCGCTTAACGGCTTCAGCTTCTCCGGCCAGGGCCAGAACACCGCGCAGGTCTTCATCGGGATGAAGGACTGGTCCGAGCGTGAGGGGAAAGAGAACAGCGCCCAGGCGCTCGCCGACCGGATGAACAAGCAGTTTGCAGGGTACAAGGACGCGATGATCTTCACCCTGGTGCCTCCGGCGGTGCAGGAGCTGGGCAATGCCACCGGGTTCGACCTTCAGCTGGTGGACACCGGCAATATCGGCCATGCCAAGCTCACCGCGATCCGCGACCAGATGCTGGGTATGGCCGCTCAGAACAAGGACCTGACGCAGGTTCGCCCGGTCAGCCTGGAAGACGCGCCCCAGCTGAAGATCACGATCGACCAGGACAAGGCGCGCGCGCTGGGTGTCGACTTGAGCGAAGCCAGCTCTACGATCGCGACTGCCTGGGGCGGCACTTACGTGAACGACTTCATCGATCGCGGCCGCGTGAAGCGGGTCTACGTGCAGGCCGATGCGCCCTATCGCCTGCAGCCGGACGATCTCAACAAGTTCTATGTGCGCGGCGCGAACGGCCAGATGGTGCCTTATAGCGCTTTCACCGATCTTTCCTGGACTCTGGCGCCGCTGCAGCTGACCCGGTTCAACGGCCGCCCGGCGATGCAGATCCAGGGTGCCTCCGCGCCCGGAATCAGCTCGGGTGAGGCGATGAAGGCGATGGAGCAGATCCACGAGAAGCTGCCGTCGGGAACGAGCCTGGAATGGTCCGGCCTCTCGTATGAAGAGCGGCTGTCGGGCGGACAGGCCCCGGCACTCTACGCGCTGTCGCTGCTGATCGTGTTCCTGTGCCTTGCCGCGCTGTATGAAAGCTGGACGGTGCCGCTGTCGGTCATCCTGGTCGTGCCGCTGGGCGTGATCGGCGCGCTGGCTGCTGCGGCGCTGACCGGGTTGAACAACGATATCTACCTGCAAGTCGGCCTGATCACCACGATCGGCGTCTCGGCCAAGAACGCGATCCTGATCGTGGAATTCGCCGAAGAGCGCGTGCTGGGCGGGATGAGACCATTCCAGGCGGCAGTGGAAGCGGCCAAGCTGCGCTTGCGCCCGATCCTGATGACCAGCCTTGCCTTCATCTTCGGCGTGTTGCCGCTGGCGATCTCCACCGGCGCGGGTGCGGGTGGCCAGAACGCGATCGGTCGCGCTGTGGTGGGCGGCATGTTGACCGCCACGATCTTCGCGATCTTCCTGGTGCCGATGTTCTTCGTAGTCGTTCTGCGCCTGTTCGGTCGGAATAAGCCGAAGGATGAGGCGCAGGAGCATGAGGACGAAGATACCCGGCCCCGGAACGCCGACCGGCCCGAAGACGATACAGCCCCGCAGGGAGCCTGAGCCATGAAGACCACTCTTGTCGCGCTGCTCGTCGGTGCCTCCTTGCTGGGCGGCTGCAACCTTGCGCCCAAGTACATCCGCCCTGCTGGCGCTGCGCCCGAATCGTTCCCCCAGGGCGGCGCCTATCCTGCGCCCCGTCCGGACGCGCCGGCGGACATCGCACTTGTCGGCTGGCGGGACTTCTTCAGCGATCCGCGTCTGGCCAGCGTGATCGAAACCGGTCTGGCCAACAACCGTGACTTGCGGATCGCGGCGGCCAACGTGTTGCAGGCACGCGCGCAGTTTCGCGCCCAGCGGGCCAACCAGCTCCCCGCGGTGAACGCCAGCGGCAGCGCGACCTATACCAACTTCCCGCAAGGCGCGATCGGCGGCGGCGCGGGCGCCGGAACGGGCGGCGGTGCGGTCGGTGGTGGTGTCGGCGGCGGCGCGGGCGGTGTCGTGGGCGGGAACACGGCAACCTCGACGGACATTTCCATCTACTCCGCCAACGTCGGCATTTCGGCCTTCGAACTCGACCTGTTCGGGCGATTGCAGAACCTCAGCCGCGCCGCGCAGGAGCAGTACTTCGCCACGGAAGAGGCGGCTCGCACCGCCCGTATCAGCCTGATCGCCGAGATCGGTACCGCGTGGACGACGATGGCGTCCGATCAGGAACAGCTACGGATCGCGCGCGAAACCCTCAAGACCTTTCAGCAGACCCTGGACCTGACGCGGGCGCAATTCCGCATTGGTGTCGCGTCCGAGCTGGAGAGCCGCCAGGCCGAGACAAATTTCGAAGGCGCGCGCAGCGATGTCGCGACCCTGACGGCTCGCATCGCGCAAGACCAGAATGCGCTGAACCTGCTGGTCGGCACCACTGTCCCCGCAGAGCTGCTGCCCGGACCGTTGGGCGCGGAAGACGTCACGCGCGATTCGCTGCCGTCGGATCTGTCCTCCGCCGTCCTGCTCAAGCGGCCGGACGTACTACAGGCCGAACACCAGCTGATTGCACAAAACGCCAATATCGGCGCGGCGAGGGCGGCGTTCTTCCCGCAGATTTCGCTGACCGGCACGCTGGGAACGATCGGCACGGCGCTGGGCAATCTGTTCCGCTCCGGCAGCTACACCTACAACGCCGCGCCCTCGATCGGGCTGCCCATCTTCGATGGTGGCCGCAATCGCGCGAATCTCGATTATGCCAAGGCATCGCAGCAGGCCGCCGTCGCGACGTACGAAAAAACTATTCAGACGGCGTTTCGCGAAGTGGCCGATGCTTTGGCGCAGCGCGGCACGATCGTGCAACAAATTGATGCACAGTCCCGCCGCACCGAAGCCGCCAGAGTAGCCGCTCGTCTATCGGAAGCACGGTATCGTGCAGGCGTAGACAGTTTCCTCACGTCGCTGGATGCGCAGCGGTCATCCTATGCTGCACAGCAGCAATTGGCCTCTGCACGACTGGCGCGTATCACCAATCTGATAGAACTCTATCGCTCTCTAGGCGGCGGATTGCAGTGAGCTCTTTGCATCTTCGTGCGTTTGGCGTACTATCCAAAAAAAATATGGAGAGTATGCAATGCCTAATTATGATGCGCTGCGCGAAGATGGGACCGACAATGGCGATAAGAGCCTGGTGATCCTGCAGAGCCTGTTGTGCCTGTTGCGTGAAAAGAACCTGCTGAGCCGCGCCGATATCGAAGACCTGTGTGAGCGCGTCGAGACGCGTGCCCGCGAATCGGCTTCGGGCCCATTCCCCTGCTGCCCCACCAGCGCCAGCGCGGCGGCTTCGGAAATGGCCAAGATCGGCACCTTCATCGGCAACTACTATGGCGGCAAGCACCGCCGCATGTGATCCGGGCCCGGCGCCGACCTTACGCGCCGGAGAGGGCTGATCGAACGGGGCGGCCCGATGAGAGCCGCCCGTGCCGTTAATAACCTGACGGCTTGGCGAGAAGCGCGGATGCAACGCGATTTTACGCGCTTGAGCGGTCCGGGCTGGGCCCGCTAGGCATCGATCTTTTGATCTGAAAAAACCCCTCGTTCGGGCCGCTTACGCGACGCCCGAAACGACGGTCTGGAGCGGGCGAAGGGATTCGAACCCTCGACCCCAACCTTGGCAAGGTTGTGCTCTACCACTGAGCTACGCCCGCTCGGACGTTTACGACCCATCGCCAAATTGGCGGGTGGGCCGGGGTGAGGCGCGCCATTAGCAACGCCGCGTCAGGGCTGCAACCCCAAAAAGCAACTTCTGCGACAAACAGCCGCACCCATGCCGATCGCCCCGAATTCACCCTTCACAAACCGCCCCCGGATCGCGATCTAACCTGAAACAGTACGCGACGTTGTGGGAGCACCGACTTTGGCTAGCATGGGCCTCAATCTTGAAGAGCAGAAGGCCGTGGATCGGTTCCGGCATGACGTTGTCGAACCGTCCATGACCAAGCTGGTGATCCTGGATTTCTGGGCGGAATGGTGCGGGCCCTGCAAGGCGCTGACGCCGGTGCTGGAAAAGATCGCCGCTGAATATGCGGACAAGGGCGTGGTGCTGGCCAAGGTGAACGTTGACGAGGAGGCTTTCATTGCCTCGCAGTTCCAGGTCCGCTCGATCCCCACGGTCTATGCGCTGTTCCAAGGCCAGCCTGTGGCCGATCTGACCAACGCGCGCTCCGAATCGCAGCTGCGCGGCGTGATCGATCAGCTGCTGGCCAAACTGCCGATCCAGGCGGGCGATGCGCCTGCCGCCGATATCGCGCCGCTGCTGGCGATGGGTGAGGAGGTTCTGGCTGAGGGCGATGGCGAGCGCGCCGCAGGTATCTTCGCGCAGATCGTCGAACTCGCGCCCGAGAATGCCGCGGCCCATGGTGGCCTGTTGCGCTCTCTGATCCTGGCCGGGCATCTGGACGAGGCGGAGGCCGCGCTGGCCGCGCTTGACCCCGCGCTGTTCGGCGATCCCGTGATCGAACGCGCGCGCACCGCGCTGGCCCTGGCCAAGGACAAGCCCGATGATGGCGAACTGGCCGCGCTGCGCGCTGCGGCGGCGGAGCGCCCCGGAGACATGGATGCGCAGCTTGCTTACGCCGGGGCCGCTTTCGCGGCGGGAGAGCGGGACGAGGCCGCGCAGAAGCTGCTGGCGATGATCCAGGCCGATCGCGAATGGAACGAAGGTGCCGCCAAGGCCAAGCTGCTGCAGATGTTCGAGGCGATCGGCCTGGAAGATCCGTGGGTGGCGGCAACCCGCCGCAAGCTTTCCACGATCCTGTTCGGCTGAGCATCGTGGCGCGCGTTTCCATCTTTCCCTTGTCCGGCGCCCTGCTTTACCCGGGGCTGCAATTGCCGCTGCACATCTTCGAGCCGCGCTATCGGGCGCTGATCAGCGATGCGCTGGCGCGGGATCGGCGCATCGGCATGGTCCAGCCGCAACGCGCGGAGGACGGCGCGCCGTTGTTCGCGATCGGTTGCCTGGGCCGGATCGGTGAGTTCGAGGCGCTGGACGACGGGCGCTACAACGTCATCCTGGAAGGCGAATCGCGCTTTCGCATCTTGCGCGAACTGGATGTCACCACCGCGTTCCGGCAGGTCGAGGCGGAGTTGCTGAGCGAGCCGGCTGACGGCCCGCTGGCCCCGATCGAACGCGCCAGCTTCGAGCGGGAGGCGCGGCGCTTCGCCGATTCGCAAGGCTACAGCGTTAACTGGGAGCAGGTGTCGCGGCTGGATGACGTATCGCTGATAAACGGCGTATCGCAGATCGCGCCGTTCGACGCCGCCGCCAAGCAAGCCTTGTTGGAGGCCAATGGCCTTTCCGAACGTTGCGAGCTGCTGGTGCAGCTGATGCAGTTCTTCGGTCGCCGTGCAGAGGGCGATGATGACGGCGTGACCTTGCAGTAAGCAGGGCCACCGCCGGCATCGCTCGTCAGGCGATGGCTTCGCGCAATCCGTCGATCACATATTGCGCTGCCAGGGCCGCCAGCAGCACCCCGAGCAGGCGCGAGATCACGGCCTCCACCTGATCCCCCACCAGCCGCATCAGGGGCAGAGCGGCGATCAGCGCTACGAGCGAGAGGACCAGCACGGCCGATAGCGCGGCCAGGATCACCAGCGTGGCCTGGGTCCCTTGCGCGCGCGACATCAGCAGCATGACCGTGGCGATCGAGCCCGGACCGGCGAGCATCGGCATGGCCATCGGGAAAACCGACACGTCGTTGATCTGCGGCGCTTCGTCCGCATGGGCGAGCACCTTTTCCGCCCGCTCGTTGCGGCGCTGCGTGCGCTTTTCGAAGACCATTTCCAGCGCGATCAGGAACAGCATGATGCCACCCGCGATGCGGAACGAATTCAGCTCGATATGCAGCGCGGAAAGCAGTTTCTCGCCAAACAGTGCGAAGACGAACAGAATGCACGCGGCGATGAAGCAGGCGCGTACCGCCATGGCGCGAGCCTGCACCGGGCTGGCCCCGCTGGTCAGCCCGGCAAAGATCGGGGCGCACCCCGGCGGATCGATGACGACGAAAAGGGTGACGAACGCCGAGACGAAAAGGCCGAGAAGATCGGGGCTCATGCTGCGGCCTCGCACGTGGCGGAGGGCTTGCCGTCGGCACCGAGATGTGCGGCGACTTGCCTGGTCAACATTGGCGTCATCTGCTGGCCGGCGCCGCGCAGCAGGCTGATGGTGAGAGAACGGGCACAGTTTGCGTCGACGGTCACCGCCCAGCTGAGCGTGCGGTCGTCGCTCCAGCCGCCGCGCGTTCCTGCGGGCAGTGCGGCTGGTGTGGCGGGTTCGGGCTTGCGGCCGCGGATGCACACGCCCACGGCAGAGCCGATCATTTCGGGCGCGGGCAGCGCGGCGGACAGATCATCGCCCTGGTCCATCACCCACTTGTAGTCGCCCTTCTTCTGGCGCTGCCATACGGTGGTGAAATAGCCCTGCTTGCCGCTGCCCTGCTGCCACGCGCCGTAACTGACGGCGAGCGATCCGTCACAGCTGAGCCAGACCTGATGCGGTTGCCAGGTGAGCGGCTGTGCCGGGTTGGTCTTTTGCGCACGCAGCCAAGTGCGCGCCACGACGGGCTGCGGCACGAACATCACCGCATCCTCGGCAGCGGTATCGCGGAAAGCGGCCCACTGGCCCTTTCGCTGCGCCAGCTGCTGGAACACGACTTCGGCAGCCACGATCTGCGCGGGGCTGGCGAAGTGCGGCTGCTGGGGCTTGGGCCTCGCCAGCGCGGGGTTGAGGCCAAGGCCCGCACCCAGCAGCCCGCAGAGCAGCGCGAGCGAGACCGTGTGTTTCACAGCGCGGTCTGGTCCAGCGCGATCCCGGCATTGCGATGCGCCGCCACCAGCGTGTTGCGCAGCAGCACCGCGATGGTCATCGGCCCGACGCCGCCCGGCACCGGCGTGATCGCGCCGGCAACCGGCAGGGCATCGGCATAATCGACATCGCCGACCAGCCGGGTCTTGCCTTCCTCGGCCCCCGGCACGCGGTTGATGCCGACGTCGATCACGGTGGCGCCCGGCTTGATCCAGCCGCCCTTCACCATTTCCGGACGGCCGACCGCGGCGACGACGATGTCCGCACGGCGCACCACGTCCGCCAAATCCTTGGTGCGGCTGTGCGCCACGGTGACGGTGCAGCTTTCCGCCAGCAGCAATTGCGCCATCGGCTTGCCGACGATGTTGGAGCGGCCGATCACCACCGCGTCCAGCCCGGAGAGCGAGCCCAGGCGGTCCTTCAGCAGCATCAGGCAGCCCAGCGGCGTGCAGGGCACGAAGCCCGGCTGGCCGACCGCGAGCCGCCCGGCATTGGTGACGTGGAACCCGTCCACATCCTTGTCCGGACTGATCGCCGCGATCACCTTTTGCTCATCGATATGATCAGGCAGCGGCAGTTGCACGAGGATGCCATCCACCGCCGGATCGGCATTCAGCCGGGCGACCATCGCCAGCAATTCGGCCTCGGACGTGTCGGCTGGCAGCTTGTGTTCGAAGCTTTCCATGCCGCTGGCCAGAGTCTGTTTTCCCTTGGAACGGACGTAGACCTGGCTGGCCGGGTCCTCCCCCACCAGCACCACGGCGAGGCCTGCCTTGCGGCCCGCCAGCTTTTCGAACGCGGCAGCGGCATCGCCCACTTGCACGCGCAGGCTTTCGGCGAAGGCCTTGCCGTCGATCCGCTTGTCCGCGTCAGCCATGGCCACGCTCACATCGCGCCCGAGGCGGAGGCGATCGCGAGGTTTTTCAGGATGATGCGTACGATCTCCAGCCCCACGATCAGCACCAGCGGCGCGAAGTCGATCGAGCCGGTGGCCGGCATGAAGCGCCGGATCGGGCGCAGCAGCGGTTCGAGCAGGGCGTTCACGGCCTTATAAACGGCGGCGACGAAATCGTTGTGGATGTTGACCACGTTGAACGAGATGAGCAGGCTCAGCACGAACTGCACGATCACCAGCATCACGATGACCGAGATGATGTAGCCGACAATCTCGAACAGGGTGAGGAAGATCAAGGGACGCCTTTCACTCAGGGCGGGATGGCCCCGCTGCCAAAGCCTGCTGATAGCCGAGCGCACCGCGTCCCGGCAAGCGGTGCCTACGCGGGACCGGCCGTGCGCCCGTTTCCACCAGCGATGGTTGCACCTTGGGGCGGGCGCTTTACATGTCGAGGCCATGGATCGCCTGTTCCGACCAGTCCTTGCGTTGATTGCCACAATGGCGCTGACCGTGGCGCTGATGCTGGGGCTGCCCGCGTCCGCCATCGCCCAGGCCGGCCCTCCCGCGGAGGTTTCGGCGCAGATATCCCAGGCCGAGGCGGACTTGCGCAGCGCCGATCGCGCGCTGGACAACGGCGCATCGCGGTCCGAACGCGATACCTTGCGCGCCAAGGTGACGGCGGCGCAGCAGGCGGCACGGGCGGCGGCGACCAGCCTGCAGCCCCAGCTTGACCAGATGGACGCGCGCATCAGCGGCCTGGGGCCGGTGGCGAAAGGCACGACCGAAGCGCCCGATATCCAGCGTGAGCGCAAGCGGCTGGAGCAAAGCCGCGCCGCCATCGATTCAGCGATCAAGCGCGGCCGCCTGATCGACGTGGAGGCGCAGCAGCTTATCGACGAGATCCAGCGCAACCGTGCCGAGGAACTGAACGAAGAGCTGTCCACCCGCCTGCATTCCCCGCTGACGCCCGATTTCTGGAGTGCGGTGCTGGGTGCGCTCCCGCGCGATCTGCGCCGGGTCGACACGTTCCTGCGCGATGGGGGCGAGCAGATCGCGCTGACCTGGCGGCGCGGCGTGCCTTGGCAGGCCCTGCTGGGGCTGACGTTGGGCCTGGTGCTGGCATTTCCCGCCCGGCTGAAGCTGCGCCAGATCGGCCAGCGCTATCTGATCGGCACTGCGCCCGGCCATCGCATCCGCCGCTCCGGCTTCGCGCTGTGGCGGTTGCTGGTCGGCACGATCATGCCGCTGCTGGGCGCGCTGGCGCTGGCGCAAGGGGTGCGCTGGTCCAACCTGCTGCCCGCCCGGTGGGAGGAGCTGATCGACGGCTTCGTCGTGGCCAGCGGGCTTTCGGCCTTTACCGTCTCGGTGTTCGGCGCATTGCTGATGCGCCAGCAGCCTACCTGGCGGGTCGCGCCGATCGCGGACGAGACGGCGCAGCGCCTGCGCGGGTTGATCTGGCCGCTGGCGATCATCGCCTTCGCCAGCATCCTGCTTGACAGCTTCAACCGCGCGATCGGCGCCAGCGCGGCGGCGCAACTGGCGGCCGAAGTGGTCGAAGCGCTGCTGCACGTCATCTGGATCGGTGTGTTCCTGCTGCTGCTGGGCCGCCTGCGTGCGCTGCGGGCGGAGCGGGGCGAGGCCACCGCCGGCGGCACCGGGCTGGGTGCCTTCATGCTGGTGGCCTGGGCGCTGGTGCTGGTGGCGCTGCTGGGCCTGGCGGTGGGCTACATCAGCCTCAGCTTGTTCGTGGTGCGCCTGATCATCTGGGTCGTCCTGCTCAGCGCCGCGACTTATCTGCTGATGAGCGGGGCGGACGATGTCGCCACCACCGTGTTCAGCCGCAACAGCCGCCTGGGCCTGACCCTGGTGCGCAGCGTGGGCTTGCGGCCCAGCTTGGTCGACCAGTTCGGCGTGCTGCTGTCAGGCGCGCTGCGGCTGACGCTGGCGCTGCTGACGCTGGGCCTGCTGATGACGCCGTTCGGTGGTGGCGAGGGGCTGACCAGCTTGTTCGGCCGCCTGGGCGCCCTGTCGCAAGGGGTGGAGTTGGGCGGTATCGCGATTTCGCCGGGGGCGATCATCCGCTCGATGGTGGTGCTGGCGCTGGGTCTTGCCATCGTGCGCGCCTTCATGGGCTGGCTGGACGGGCGCTACCTGCCCGCCACCGATCTAGACGGTTCGGGCCGCAATTCGGTCAGCCTGGTCGCCCGCTATGTCGGCGTCGCGCTGGCCATCATCTGGGCGCTGGCGTCGCTGGGGATCGGCGTGGAGCGGATCGCGCTGCTGCTTTCGGCGCTGTCGGTGGGCATTGGCTTTGGCCTGCAGGCGATCACGCAGAACTTCGTTTCGGGCCTGATCCTGCTGGCCGAACGCCCTATCAAGATCGGCGACCTGATTCGCGTGGGCACCGACGAGGGCGACGTGAAGCGCATTTCGGTGCGCTCCACCGAGATCACCCTGGCAGACCACTCCACGTTGATCGTGCCCAACTCCGAACTCATCACCAAGTCGGTCCTGAACAAGACACTGGCGAGCCCGCTGGGCCGGCTGCAAATCCAGTTCTCGGTGCCGATCGAGGTGGATGCGGACCGCGTGATCGCGATCATGAACCGTCTGTTCGAGGAAGAGGCCGCCGTGCTGGACGATCCCGCGCCGCGTGCCTTCATCGATGCGATTACGGACGGGCGCATCCTGTTCAACTGCTTCGCCCACGTGCCATCGCCCCGCGATGCCTACGGCGCGCGCAGCAATATCCTGCGCAAGCTGCTGGGCCGCTTGCGGGAGGAAGGCATCGATATCGGCACGGTGGCGCAGCGGCTGGAACTGGCCCCGGGTGACTATGCCAGGTTTAGCGCGCCTAATGCGGAATTGGACTGTCCGGCGGAAGCCAAGAGCCCTGACGCACGTTAAACCGCTGCAACAAGGAATAGCAGCGGATGACCACCCTCGCCTCGATCGCCGATCCGCATCGCTCGGATAGCGTCGATCCCCAGCCGATCGCGCTGGATTTCAACGTCAAGGGGATCGAGGCCGTAACCCTGTCGGGCCCGCCCGAACTGATGCAGCGTGATCTGATGAGCCCTTATGTCTGGCGCGAGCCTGACGGGCGCTGGGGCGTGATGGTGCGCGCGGTGGTGCGTGCGGGTGAGCCGTTCACCGACACCGGGGTGATCTGGTCCGGCTGGAGCGATGACGGCCGGCACTTCACGATGATGGACGCCCCATCCATCGTGCCGGGACCGGATGCCCACGATGCGGGCGGGGTGGAAGACCCGACGGTGGTGCGCCTGCCGGATGGATACGTGGTCTATTACTCGGGCGTTCTGGCCGATCATGCGCACGGCGAACTGTCCTACGCGCAAGGCCCCTCGCTCGATCGGTTGAAGAAAAGCGGCGTCGCGCTCGCCTCGTCCAAGTCGGAAGGCAACACCAAGGAAGCCACGGTTGAGCGCATGCAGGACGGTCGCTGGCGGCTGTTCTACGAGTATGCGGCGGACGAGGCGTCACGCATCGGGGTCGCCGTGGGAGAGGGCGTCGCCGGTCCTTGGGAAGAGCAACCCACGCCGTTCATGCCGCGCGCCGACAGCTGGGATGACTGGCACTTGTCGACCGGACCGCTGCTGACGCTGGACCCGGCGCGCCCCGTGATGTTCTACAACGGCGCCACCCGCGATGCCCGCTGGCGGATCGGCTGGGTCGCTTTCGATGCGGGTTGCACCCGCATTGTCGCGCGGGGGATCGAGCCGCTGATCACCCCGCCGCCATGCGATGATCGCACGGCCACCGACATCGCCTTCGCCGCGTCGGTGGTGGTCGCCGATGGCGCGATCTGGCTGTACTATTCGCTGGAGGATCGCAAGCTGGCGCGGGCGCTGATCCGGCAAAGCTAAAGCGCCTCTGCCGCCAAATCCTTCGTCATTCCCGCGCAGGCGGGAATCCATCTCCGATGCTCACGATTTAGCGGAGGGTACAGCTTTCCCTCGGGCGATGCCGCACGCCCGAAACGTCACCACGCCGGTTGTCCAAACGTAAAGCTCAGGAGATGGATTCCCGCCTGCGTGGGAACGACGAAGGGTAGCACAGGCCCGGTTTTGTCCGATCATCGCGCCAAACGCCCAGGCACCGGCGCTGCGGCGCTTGCCTAGAGCGGCTTCCGGGTTCATGGGGACTGTTCTCATGACACCATCATCTGTTCCGCCGCTTCTGTCAGAAGCGCTTGCCGCGCGCGGTTATACCGCATTGACCCCCGTCCAGGCCGCCGTGCTGGAGCCGGAAGCCGAAGGCCGTGACCTGATCGTCTCGGCCCAGACCGGCTCTGGCAAGACCGTGGCCTTCGGGCTGGGCATGGCCGCGCAGCTGTTCGCAGCCGACGAATCGGGACCGGACAAGCTGCCACCCGCCGGCAAGCCGCTGGCGCTGATCATCGCCCCCACGCGCGAACTGGCCCTGCAGGTCAGCCGCGAACTCACCTGGCTTTACGCCTCGGCCGGTGCGCGCATCGCGTTCTGCGTCGGCGGCATGGACCCTTCGAAGGAGCGCCGCTCGCTTTCGCACGGCGCGCATATCGTCGTGGGCACGCCGGGCCGCCTGCGCGATCACCTGGAGCGTGGCGCGCTGGACTTGTCGGCCTTGCGCGTGGCCGTGCTCGACGAGGCGGACGAAATGCTCGACATGGGCTTCCGCGAGGATCTGGAGCAGATCCTGGACGGCACGCCGGACGAGCGCCGCACCATGCTGTTCTCGGCGACGATGCCCAAGCCGATCGCCGCGCTGGCCAAGCGGTACCAGCGAGATGCCTTGCGCATCTCCACCGTCACCGAAGCGCGCGGCCATGGCGACATCGCCTACCAGGCGGTCACCGTCTCTCCGTCCGACATCGAACATGCCGCGATCAACCTGCTGCGCCTGCACGAGGCGGACACGGCGATGCTGTTCTGCGCCACGCGTGACAACGTGCGCCACTTGCACGCCAGCCTGGTCGAGCGCGGGTTCGAGGCCGTGGCGCTTTCGGGCGAGCACAGCCAGAACGAGCGTAACGCCGCGCTGCAGGCCCTGCGGGATCGCCGCGCCCGGGTCTGCGTCGCCACCGACGTCGCCGCGCGCGGTATCGACTTGCCGACGCTGAGCCTGGTCATCCACGTCGAGGTGCCGCGCGATGCCGAGACGTTGCAGCACCGCTCGGGCCGCACCGGGCGCGCGGGCAAGAAGGGCACCGCCGTGCTGATCGTGCCGTATCCGCGCCGTCGCCGGGTAGAGGGCCTGCTGCGCACCGCGCGCGTCGAGGCGGAGTGGATCAGCGCGCCCACGCCGGAGGATATCCGCGCCAAGGATCGCGAACGCACCTTGGAGGCGCTGCTCGCCCCGGCCGAGTACGACGACGAGGATCGTGAGCTGGCCGCCCGCCTGCTGGCAGAGCGCAGCCCCGAGGATATCGCCGCCGCGTTGGTCCGCGCTTATCGCGCCTCCATGCCCAGCCCCGAAGAGCTGATCGAAGGCACGCCCGAAGCGCGCAAGGCCGATCAGGCGGAGCGTCATCGCCCCGGCTTCGAGGATACGGTGTGGTTCCGCATGGACATCGGCCGTCGCCAGAACGCCGATCCGCGCTGGATCCTGCCGCTCATCTGCCGCCGCGGCCACGTCACCAAGCAGGAAATCGGCGCGATCCGCATCGCCGCGACCGAGACGTGGTTCCAGATCCCGCGCACGATCGCGAGCAAGTTTTCCGCCGCCGTGCAGCGCACCGCCTCCGCCGATGGCGAGGACGAAAGCGGCGTGCGCATCGAGATGGCCGAAGGCGGTCCTGGCGATACGCCGCGCCGCAGCGCCAAGACCAATGCCCGCACTTATCGCGACGGGCCGCGCCAGGGTGGGGCCGGTAACAAAGCCGGCGCGAGCAAGCCGCACCGCAAGGGCCCGCCGCGCCAACGCTGACGCCGCAAAAAAGCCGTCCGTGTCGGATAGGCTCGAAACACTTTGGCGAAAGGCTGCGGCGTTTCCAGCGCGTCCGACACGAACGGCAAGGCGGGGACAGTAAAGCGGTCTAGAACCTGTCGAAGCGGTAAGGCGCGGGGTCGACGATCGGCCGCGCGCCGGTTATGAGATCAGCCGCCAGCTGCCCGGCCGCGGGCGACGTGCCGAAGCCGTGGCCCGAAAAGCCCGAGGCCAGCGTCAGACCCGGGATCTTGGCGATCGGCGCGATCACCGGGTGCGAATCGGGTGTGACATCGATCATGCCGGCCCAGCTTTGCGCCACTTGCGCATTCTTGAAGCCGGGCCAGGCGGCCACGAGGTTGCGCATGGCTTCGTCGTTCAGGCCCTGGTTGACGGGCGGATCGATGGTCCGCAGCTTCTCGAACGGCGAAACCTTGTTCCCGCGAGAGCGGCGGCCGAGCGCGAGATCGTCGAAAAAGTCCTTGCCGATCGAAACGCGCAGGTTCGCCCACTCCTTGCGCAGCACCGGCAGGTATTTGAGGCCGATCAGCAGGTGGTCCAGCATCAGCGGGGCGAACAGCGCGCCGCGTTGGGTTATCGTGTAGCCACCGTCCAGGCGCTTGCGGAAGGAAAAGTCCGGCCCGCCAAGCGCGATGTCGGTCGGGCCGTCCATCGGCGCGGTGCGCAGGACCGAGGCGACGAGCGGCAGGGTCAGCAGCGGAATGCCGTAATTGCCCAGGAACCGGCGAGACCAGACGCCGCCCGCCAGCAGCACCTGGCTGCAGCGAATCTCGCCCCGTTCGGTCACCACGCCGCTGACTGCGCCGCCCGTCAGCGACAATTCGCGGACGGCGCAATTCTCGACGATCACCGCGCCCTTGGCCATCGCGGCGGTCGCGATCGCGCTGGCTGCCAGCGTCGGTTCCGCGCGACCGTCGCTGGGGGTGTAGAGGCCGCCAACCCATTTGCCGATGCCGCCCGGGGCCAGCTTGGCGATGTCGGCCGGGGTCAGCAGGCGGCTGTCGACATCCAGGCCCTTCACCGACGCCAGCCACGCCTCGTGCGCCACCATCTGCGTTTCGTTGCGGGCGACGTACATGATGCCCGCTTGCGAATAGCCAACGTCCGCGCCCACGCGCTGGCGCATCTCGGCCCAAAGGCGATCGGATTCCTGCGCCAGCGGCAGATCGTCCCGCCCGCGTGAGGTCTTGCGGATCCAACCCAGGTTGCGCGAGGATTGCTCGCCCGCGATCCGGCCCTTTTCCAGCACGGTTACGGGAATGCCGCGCTCGGCCAGGTTCAGCGCCGCCGTTAGCCCGACGATGCCGCCGCCGATCACGACCACGGTGGTGGATGGGGGCATCGCCGGCGATGTCTGGACGGGGGTGATGACGGGGGCCATGGCGGTCGTTCGTGTCAGAGCGTGATCTGCAGTTCGCGCACGTTCGCCTTGGACGCGCCGCGATACGCGGTCACCTCGATCTCCACCTTGTATTCGGTGGAGCCGAGCGGCGGGCACGTCATCGTCAGCGTGGGATTGATGCCGCGCATCCGCTGACCATATGCGGTCATCACGGTTTCCACATGCTCGGGAAATTGCACGAAGACGCGCGCGGCGACGACATCGGCCAGCACCGCATCGACCGAGGCGAGCGCCGTTTCGATGTTGCTGAGCACTTGCAGGGTCTGCTCGGTCAGATCTTCCGGAATCAGCTTGGTGCGCGGATTACGGCCGGCGGTGTTGGATACGAAGATCAGGTTGTCCACCGCGACCAGGCGGGAATAGCTGCCGTGTTCTTCGAACTTGTTGCCGGTTTTCACTTTAACGACGTCGGTCATGGGTATCCTGTCATGTCGATAAGAGGGGGTTAGGACGCGGTTAGCGCGGCTCAGCGCAGCGCCGGAGCCTCCCAGAGGTTGAGCTTCACGCCGATCCCGTCGCGCAGGGCATTGCGATAGACGATGGTGCCCCAGGCCACGTCCTCCACCGCCATGCCGCCGACCGACAGGATGATGATCTCATCGTGGTGGGTGCGGCCGGGCGTATCGCCCGCGACGATCGCGCCAAGGTCTTCGAGACTGGCCTTGTCCAGCGTGCCTTCTTCCACCAGGTCCAGGAACTTGACGCCCACGGCGGGCACGAACCGGTGGCGCGGGGCGGGCAGTTCTTCCAGGTAGGCTTCGTACAGGCCGGTATTGTCCAGCACCTTGCGGATATCGGGCGCGGCCATGCCTTCGTCGATGTTGCAGGGCGCGGGCATCGCCAGGAACGTGCCGGGCGCCACCCACTCGCGCCGGACGGTGGGGTAGATCGAGGGATCGCCCGTCGCCACCGAGGCGCAGAAGGTGACGATATCGGAATCGCGCACGATCTCTTCGGCGGTCTCCACGGTGCGGACCGTCAGCT
Organism: uncultured Novosphingobium sp.; assembly: GCF_964277725.1. Classification (NCBI taxonomy): domain Bacteria; kingdom Pseudomonadati; phylum Pseudomonadota; class Alphaproteobacteria; order Sphingomonadales; family Sphingomonadaceae; genus Novosphingobium; species uncultured Novosphingobium sp. The sequence goes on from NZ_CAXYKL010000256.1 coordinate 22,192, forward strand.
GCGGATAGGTTTCGGCGACCCAGGCGGTGAACGCATCGAGGTTCGCGCGGCCACGGCCCATCACCTTGATCGTCTCGATCTGCGGGCAGGTGGCCATGAACGCCTGCAGCGAAGTGCGGGCCATCACGCCGGGGCCGAGGATGCCGATGACCTTGGAATTCGGGCGCGCCAGATGCCGCGCGCCCACGCCGGGCACCGCGCCGGTGCGATAGGCGGAAAGCAGGTTGGCGGACATGAACGCCAGCGGCGCGCCGGTATCGGCATCGTTCAGCACGAACGTCAGGATGGAGCGCGGCAGGCCCTTGTCGCGGTTGGCGATGTTGGAGCCGTACCACTTCATGCCGGCGGTGCGGAACTGGCCGCCCAGATAGGCGGGCATCGCCATGAATCGGCGGTCGACCGTGGAGGTCGGCATATCGGGGAACGGCGATTCGTCCGGGAACATGACGATCGCGCCGTGCGAATTGTTGTTTCCGCCCGCCATGCGATAATCGCCTCGCCACAGCAGCGCGAACATATCCTCGATCGCATCGATGCAGGCGGCCATGTCGGTCACCCCGGCGCGGATCATGTCCGGCTCTGACAAGTAGAGGAAATCGATGCGCGGCAGCGGCGCCACGTCATCTGCGGGCGCTGTGGCATTGTGTACCATCACGGTATCGTCGGCCTGGCTCATTGGCCGGAACCTGCGGACCATGTTGCAGTCCCGATGACGATGCCGTAGCGCATGCTTGTTCTTCCCCCATAGGCTGGTGCCGGGTTCACGAAGCCTTGCGCATCCCTGGCGGTAGACGTCTGTCCCGGTGTGAAGGCGATGTCTTCGATGGGGCGCAAATCGACCATTGCAGAGCTGGTATGGGCATTTGCAAAGTCGGCCAGTGGCGAAAGGGTGGTAGAGGTTGGACCCAAATTCGGTGCCGCATCCGCAAGATGGCAGCGGGCAGGAAGAGCGCGGCGGACCTGCCGAAACGGGTGAGCAGGCGACGATCCGGCTGCTGTTTCTGCAGGCGCTGTGCAACGCCGTTCCGCCCGGTGACGGCCGGATGGACACCTTGCTGCGCGAACACGGGTTCTATCGTTCGCAATTGAATACGCCGTATGAACGCGCCCCGCTGCATCGCTATATCGCCTTGCTGGAACATGCGGCGGAGCGGCTGAAGCGCCCGAACCTGGGGCTGGAGATGGGATCGGGCTTCGGGTTGGCTGAGCTGGGCCCGTTCCAGCCGCTGCTGCGCGCCGCCGGCACCGTGCGTGCCGCGCTGGAAACCATGGCGCTGTTCCAGGGCCGCTGGCAGACCCGCACGATGCTGGAGGCCCGGTCGCAAGGCGATCACACGATCTACAGCTATCGTATCGAGGACCCGGCGATCTGGCCACGGCGGCAGGATGCGGAGTTCGTGGTCGGCGGGTTCGTCACCCTGATCCGCCAGCTGACGTCACCCAAATGGTGCCCCGCCGAAGTCCACCTGGAACACCCGATCGCCGGGCGTGAGGACGCGCTCTGCCGGTTTTTCCGCGCGCGGGTGCTGGGCAATCAGGTGGCCAATGCGCTGGTCATCGCGGACGAGGATCTGGACCGCCCGTTCTCCGGCGCGACGCCGCAGGAAGATCTGAAGCTGAAGGCGATCCTGGAATGCCACCTGCTGGACCTGATGGGCCCGGAGACGACGGCGGCGAAGGACTTCGTGGCGCAGGCAGAGGATGCGATCATGCGTCGGCTGGGTCGCACCCACGTCGATTGTGATTCGATCGCGGCGGAACTGAACATGTCTGGCCGGTCGTTCCGGCGGCGCTTGATGGAGGAGGGCACATCGTACCGCACCATCCTGCAACGCGCCCGCCAGGCCCGTGCCCGTGCGATCCTGGAGGCACCGGACGTGCCGCTTTCCGTGGCCGCCGAGCAGCTGGGCTACTCCGACACGGCCACCTTCTCACGCGCGTTCAAGGAATGGACGGGGGTCTCTCCCGGGCGCTTTGCCCGCAAGCCGGAGTGAGGGGCGGATCGGTTGCGGATGCACCCCGCCCCGCGCACTCAGAAAATCGAGAGCGTGAAGCCGATCCAGCGCCCGAAGAAGATTACCAGCACCCACAACAGCAGCGAGGATGCGCCGGCGAGCCGGGCGGCCATCGGCGGGGGCAGTGCGTCGTCCCATTCGACGATGCGGCGGTGCGCGGTCATGTGGAAGATCGCCATGTTGATCCCGGCGGCGACGATCGCGATCATCTTCCACTGGAACTGGGCGTTGGCGGCGTAGGCTACCGCGTTAGAGGTGAACAGCAGCGCGCCGGTGATCACCGCTCCGGCAAAGGCCACCCAGGTATAGGGCAGCAGTTCCGCGATCAGCTGGCGCGCCCCGCGCCGGTGCGAGGCATAGCCCAGCAGCCGCAGGTCGACGATGCAGATCGTGCCGAACACCAGCGTGATCGCCAGCACGTGCAGCGATTCCAGCCAGGGAAAGGCGCTGGTGTTCTCGCGGATCGTGGCGGCGAGCGAGGAATCGTAAAGTTGCTGAAGAAAAATGTCCAAGGTCATGGCAGGCCCCTCTTGTTTGCTGTCGTTGTCGGCGGGGTTCGCGTCAGGTGTAGGCGATCCACCGCCCGCAGAAGATCACCGCCACCCACACGCTGAGCGAAATCCATGCCGCCGGTTTCACCATCGCGGCCCAGCCGGCATGCTCCAGGCGGAAGGCCGGGTTCAGCAGCGGCTTGCGGAAGAACAGGGTGAGCGCGAACGCCAGCAGCACCAGCGCCATTTTGGCCCAGAACAGCGTATTGGTCAGCGTGCGGCTTGGTTCGGCAACGACCATGATCGTGCCCGTGGCGAGCAGCACGATCAGCGCCACCCACATCCACGGCAGGTAGCGGCGCACCACCGCCGAAGGGCTTTCGTCCGTCGCCAGCACGCCGGCCAGCCGCAAGTCGGAAATCAGCGCGGACCCGACGACGATGGCGATCGCCAGGATGTGGACGCTCTGCGCCGTGGGAATGATCCACGTCACTTCGCGCAGGCCGGTGCTGACCGAAGTGTCGTAGAGCCAGTTTCCAAAGCTTTCGAGGGACATGTTGTGATCTTTCTCGAGATGGTGCGGGATGGCGGTCGCCCGGGCTGCGCTTTCCAAAAAAGAGCATGAATCGCCGGGCGGGAATGATGGAGGGGTGAAGCAAAATCGCGGGCGGCGATATTTTGAAACGGTTCGATACCGCAACATCGCGTTTGGAAACACGCTGCATCCGGCGCTTATCGCGTCATGGGGCATTGTCGATGATGATGAGGAAAGATGAAGGGTGATCGCACCGATTGTTAGTGATACGCAACAATATGCAGAATGAGTTCGCCTCTCCTGAAGATCCATCGGACCCGGCGCACAAGCCACTGAAAACCGGCCAGGACGATCGGCGCGAGCTGCTGACCGTGCAGGCGCGGCGCGTTCGGGCCACGATCGGCACCAAGCGTTCGGACAAGCTGCTGCGCCTGTTCGACTTCCTGCTGGCGCGCACGCTGGAGGGCCGCCCGCCCAGCGAAATGGAGATCGCCAACGAGGCGTTCTCGATCGGGCCCACCGTGGATGGCCCACAGGACGCGACGGTCCGGGTCTATGTGCATCGTCTGCGCAAGTCGCTGGAGCTGTCGCAGGCCGATATGGCGGGGCCGCGCCTGTTCATCCCCAAGGGCGAATATGCGCTGATGCTGGAGGAAGAGCCGGAGGACGCCGGCCCGGTCGCGGCGGAGGCGGTGCCGGATGCGGATGGCAAGCCGCAAGACCCGCGGCGGCGGTGGTGGTGGTGGTTCGTCGGCCTGGTCGTGGCGGGCCTGGCGCTCAATGCGCTGGTCTGGTGGGGCTATGCCCGGCGTGACGTTGCGGCGGAAGCGCCTGCGGTGGTGGCGACCACGCTGTGGGGGCCGCTGGCGGCGGACTCGCGCCCGGTGACGGTGGTGATGGGCGACTATTACCTCTACGGCGAGAAGCCCGACGGCGAAGCCGGTGCGCCGCGCCTGATCCGCAATCCCGCGATCAACGCGCGCGAGGATCTGGACCTCTACCTGATGGCGCGGCCGGAAGAGCGGGCGCGCATCACCGACAGTGACAAGCGCTATGTGCCGTCCAGTGCGGTGGCCGCACTGGGCGATGTCTACAAGGCGCTGCGCGATATCACGCGCACGAGCGGTCGCAAGCTTAGCTTGCTGCCTGTGTCTCAGCTGACGCCGGACATCCTGAAATCGTCCGACATCGTCTATATCGGCCAGTTGGGCGGTCTTGGCACGCTGCTGCGCAATCCCTTGTTCCAGGCATCGGGCTTTCAGGTGGGCGAGACGTATGACGAGCTGATCGACAGCGCCAGCGGGCGGCGCTTCCGCTCTGACGGCGGGCTGGTGCTGGCGGACGAGCGGATGGCGCGCCGCGATTTCGGCTATCTCGCCAGCTTGCCCGGGCCATCGGGCAATCACATCGTGGTGATCGCCGGTACGCGCGATCCGGCCTTGCGCCAGATGGCGGAGTACGCGGCCAATCCGGCAAAGCTGGCCGCGCTGACCGGCGCGGTGCCGGGTGGGCGGCACGGGTTCGAGGCGCTGTATCAGGTGCGCACGCTGGGCAGCCTCAACGTCAACGGTCAGCTGCTGCTGGCGCGCCCGCTGCGTTCGGGAGACATCTGGGACATGTCCAAGCCCAGCCAGCGCTTCCCCAACGACGATTTCGAAGGGGACGGCGCGGCCAACTGATAAGGTGCTGGCCAGCTTCGAACAGGAGCTGGCCGCATCGGCCATCGTGCGCCCGGTCCCCGGCATGGCAGCAAAAGCCGATGCTATACGCCCGGCGCGGGCGCGAAGGACCGAACGAGCTATGCGGATGTTGTGGCGGCTGATCGCTGGACTTGCAGTTCTGGGTGCGGCCTTGGGCTCCGTGACGGCGCAGGCCGATGCTGTGGACGACTATGTGGCCGCGCAGATGCAGCGCCAGCGCATCACCGGCCTGGCGCTGGCGGTGATGCGCGATGGCCAGATCGTGCGGGCGCAGGGCTTTGGGCTGGCCAATATCGAGCATCAGGTGCCCGTCCATCCCGACACCCTGTTCAAGACCGGGGCGTTGGGGATGCAGTTCACCGCCGTCGCCACGATGTTGCTGGTGGAGGACGGGACGATCGATCTCGACGCCTCCGTGACCCGATACCTGCCGAACGCCCCGCGCAAGTGGCGGCCGATCACGATCCGCCAGCTGCTGTGGCACACCTCCGGCCTGCCCGCGACACCCAATGGCGAGTTCCGCACCGACTATACCGATGACGAGCTGCAGGCGATCATCGGCAAGGAAGAACTGAACTTCGCCGCCGGCACCCGCTGGCGCTTCAGCTGGGCCGATTACATCGTGCTGGGCTTCCTGATCCGCAAAGTCACCGGCGAATACTACGGTGACGTGTTGCGCCGCCGCGTGTTCACGCCGCTGCACATGACCACGGCGCGGCCGATCGACGAAATCGCCATCGTCCCCAATCGCGCCTCGGGCTACGAATGGCGCGAGGGCAGCTTGCGCAATGCGGAGTGGGTGTCCCCCACGGCGAACAGCACGGCGGACGGATCGCTTTATCTGTCGGTGCTGGATTACGCGGCGTGGGACGCAGGCGTGTTCGCACGCAAGGTGTTGAAGCCCGAAAGCTGGGCGCAGATCGCAGCGCCCGCGCAGCTCGCCAGCGGCGGCACTTATCCCTACGGGCCCGGCTGGTTTCAGGAGAACGTCGGCGGCCACGCGGCGTGGCGGCACGCCGGGGCCTGGCAAGGGTTCAAGACCTTCGCGATCCGCTATCGCGATCCGGCGCTGACGGTGGTGGTGCTGGCCAACAGTGACAATGCCGATCCCGCCGCGATCGCGCGCCAGGTGGCTGCGCTCACCGAGCCTGGCCTGGCGCAAGCCAAAGTGCAGCCCTTGCCGAATGCGGATGCCGCCCAGGCGCGCGCTTTGCTGACGGCGATCCAGGCGGGCACGGTGGACAAGACCGCATTCGCCTACCTTGCCGCGCTGGACCTGAGGGAGACGCTGGCCGAATACCAGGGCATCCTCCAGCCGCTGGGCCCGTTGCAGGACGTGGCCTTGTTCCAGACGCTGAAGCTGGGGGACGACGATGCGGCGATTTATCGCGCGCGTTATCAGGGCGGCACCGTGGAACTGCGCATCAGCACCGCGCCTAACGGCAAGATCGGCAACCTTGAACTTTCGCCCATCGATGCCTGGGACGCGCCGGTCTATCCCTGACGCAATCCCGGTGGCGCGCCCTTAGGCGTCTCCACCTTGCTCGGCAAAGACCGGGCGCGTCATCTGGAACAAGTCAGTGCAGCGCGTGTACCACCCCGCGCCGTGCATCCGTGCCACCAGGTTCATCGCCAGCGTATCGACATGCAACCGATCGGCATCGACCAGCGCATCATCGATGTGGAAGCGCAGCACTTCGCCCAGAACCACCAGCGAAAGGCCTGCCTCCACCGTCTGGAACACCTTGCACTCCATTGACACCGGCGCCGATGCGATGCGCGGCGGCGTGATGCTGGTGGATGGGGCGGTCTCCAGCTTGGCGGCGTCGATCTCGTCGAAGGATGGCGGGGCATCGATGCACGTCAGGTTCATGGCTGCGGCATCGCGTTCGCTGACGAGGTTCACCACGAATTCGCCGGTGTCGAGAATGTTCTGGCCGCTGTCCTTATAAGTTCCATCCGGCCGCCGCATGATACCGATCGCCACGATCGGCGGGGCGGCGCCCATCATGTTGAAGAAGCTGTATGGCGCGGCATTGCGCACGCCGTCCGGAGATTGCGTGGTCAGCCAGGCGATCGGGCGCGGGGTGATCGCCGCGCTCATCAACTTGTAGCGATCGGGACCGGCGACTTGCGCGAAATCGAACTCCATGTGCCTTACTCCGCGCCCTCACGCCGGACCGCCCGCTGCGGCGCGACATTGACCGAAAGCGAGAACACGTCCGGCCGCGCATAGTGCCCGGCCACGTCGAAGTCGTACTTGCCGCGCACCACCTCATCCGGGTCGATATCGGCATAGAGGATCGTTTCGCCGCCGTAATCGGGCCCGGCCAGCACGCCGCCCAGGGGCGAGACGATCATCGAACCGCCGCGCAGCAGTACCAGGTCGGGATCGTCACCCAGCGCGCAGTCATAGTCAGCCGGGTAGGCGGCGCGGGTGATGTGCTGGCAGGCGGACAGCACGAAGCAGCGCCCCTCCAGCGCCACGTGCTGCATCGTCGCGGCCCAGCCGTCGCGATCGTCGGCCGTGGGCGCGCAGTACAGCGTCACGCCCTGGTCATACATAGCCATGCGCATCATCGGCATGTAATTTTCCCAGCAGATCACTGCGCCGATCCGGCCCAGCGGCGTCTCGATCACCGGCATCGTCGAGCCATCGCCGAAGCCCCAGATCAAGCGCTCCGCACCTGTGGGCATCAGCTTGCGATGCTTGGCGATCAGGCCGCGCTCACCATCGAAGAACAGCGCCGTGCAATAGACGGTGCCGCCATCCCGCTCGATCACGCCGATCACCACGAAAGCGCCGGTGGTGGCGGTGGCCTCTTCCAGCACGCCCACTTCCGGCCCGGCCAGATCGATCGCCGCCTCGTGATACCGGCGATAGTCTTCGCGCCCCTGCGGCTTGCGCATGCCCACCGGCGTGCCGAACGACGCGCCCTTGGGATAGCCGCCCAGGAATGCCTCGGGAAATACGATCAGCTTCGCACCTGCCGCCGCCGCTTTGGTGATCAGCGCGGCCGCCTTATGCGCCGAAGCCAGCGAGTCATAAGGATCACAGGCGGCTTGGACGACGGCGGCCTTGAACGGCTGGGGCATGGCAATCTCCCATGGGCGGCATCGGCCGCGTTTGCATCATCCCGTCATAATACTTGCATTTGCATATAATTCAATGTATTTCCCGCGTGTGTGAACCGTGGGAGCAGGTCTTTGGCGCACAGCTACGATCAGTATCGTGAGGAGATGGTGGGCCGCGCGAATGTCGCGGATACGCCTGATCTGCTGGCGTACTACAAACGGCTGGAGACGCTGGGCACCGGCGCGCTGTGGACCGTGGCGAACAAGATCGAGCCGTGGGAGCCCGCGTCCACCTCTGTCCCGATGCTGTGGCGCTATCGCGATCTGCGCGAAGACGTGCTGCGTGCGCTCGATCTCGTCACGCCGGAGCAGGCGGGGCGGCGGGTCGTCTATCTGGAGAACAAAGGCCGCGCCGATGTGGTCGCGGCGGTGGGCTGGCTCTATTCCGGGCTGCAGGTGATGGCGCCGGGCGAATGCGCATCCAGCCACCGCCACAGCGCCTCCGCCTTGCGCTTCATCATGGAGGGGCAGGGCGCCTTCACCAATGTCGACGGGCACAAGATGACGCTGGGCGCGAACGACTTCGTGCTGACCCCCAACGGCACCTGGCACGAACATGGCGTGGCAGAGGATGGCACCGTCTGCATCTGGCAGGACGGGCTGGACATCCCGCTGATGAACGCGCTGGAAGCCAACTTCTACGAGGTTCACCCCGATCTGCAGCAGGCGATTTCCTTTGCGGTGGATGATAGCACCGCCACCTGGGCCGGGGCCGGTCTGCGGCCCGCCGGAGCGCAGTGGACCAAGCGCTACTCCCCCCTGCTGAAATACGAATGGGCGCCGACGTACGAGGCGCTGACCCGCTACGCCCGCGTCACCGATGGATCGCCCTACGATGGCATCCTGATGGACTATGTGAACCCGGACAATGGCGGACCGGTGATGCAGACGATCGGCGCGTCGATGCAGCTGCTGCGTCCCGGTGAGCGGACCAAGGCGCACCGCCAGACCGGCAGCTTCGTCTATCAGTGCGCCAAGGGTAGCGGATGGTCGATCATCAATGGCCAGCGCTTCGATTGGCGCGAACGCGATATCTTCGTTGTGCCGGCCTGGATGTATCACGAACATGCCAACGCGTCCGACAGTGAAGACGCCTGCCTGTTCAGTTTCCACGACTTGCCGGTGATGCGCGCGCTGGGCCTCTATCGCGAAGAGGCGCTGGGCGAAAACGACGGACATCAGCCCATTCTTTCCTGACATCTTCGAACCCTCCGCAATTCTCAAACAGGGACATATTCTCATGCGTCTAGTGACTTATCGTGCCACCGTGGAAGCAGGCGCGCGCCTGGGTGCGCTGGTGGACGATCTGGTGGTCGACCTGGCGCGCTTCGGCGCGGTGGCGGCGGTTCCGTTCCCGTCCTCCATGCTGGAATTCATCGATCTGGGTCCGCAGGCTGTCGCCACGGCGACCAAGTTGCTGGCAGAGTGCCAGGGCGTGTTCCCGATCGGCACGACAGTGCCGTTGGCCAACGTCAAGTTGCTGGCTCCCATCCCCCGGCCGCGCAAGAATATCTTCGGCATCGGCCTCAACTATACCGAGCACGTGGCCGAAAGCGCGAAGTCGCTGGATACTTCGGCCGAGCTGCCGCGCCAGCCGGTGATCTTTTCCAAGCCGCCGACGACCGTGATCGGTCCCGGCGAACCGATAGTCCACAACAAGGCGATCACGCAGCAGCTGGACTGGGAGATCGAGCTGGCCGCGATCATCGGCACCACCGCCAAGGGCGCGCGCCGCGAAGACGCGCTGCGCCATGTCTTCGGCTACACCGTGCTGATCGACATGAGCGCGCGCGATTGCCGCCGCGCCGGGCAGTGGATCTACTCGAAGGGTCAGGACAGCTTTGCGCCGATGGGCCCGGTCGTCGTCACGGCGGACGAAATCCCCGATCCGCAGACGCTGGACTTGTGGCTGACGGTCAACGGCGTCGAAAAGCAGCGCAGCAACACCGCCTTCATGCTGTTCAAGGTGGACGAACTGATCGCCGATATCTCGCAGGGCATCACGCTGGAGCCGGGCGACATCATCGCCACCGGTACGCCCGCGGGCGTGGGCGCGGGCATGGATCCGCAGGAATGGGTGTGGCCCGGCGATGTGATCGTGGGCGGCGTCGATGGTATCGGCACGCTGCGCCATCCGATCGTGGCGGCAGCCTGAAATACGAATAAGGAAGCAAGGCGGCGAGATCTCGTTCTCGCCGCTGCTTCTATCTTGCGATCAGGCTTGTGATGGAGCCTCGACAAGTTGTGCCGCGATCTTTTCGCGGATGAAATCGGGCCAGGGCCTGGCTTTGTGATCGTTCAGGTCCATGCATACCAGAACGATATCCGCATTCAGGCGATCGCGCCCTTCGCCCGTGAACACCACATTGATGTGGCAACTTGTCCGGCCCAGCGCCCGCGGGGTGATGCGGATGGTCAATTCGTCACCCAAACGGCTGGGTGAAAGGAACGTCACCTCCAGTTTCACCGTGGGCGTGCCATAGCCACCGTCGATGTGCATCGACTTGAAGCTGGCGCCCAGCGATTGCGCGAACCAATCCTCCACCCCTGCGTTCACCATTTCAAAGTAGCGGGGGTAGAATACGATCCCGGCTGGGTCGACATGGGCAAAGCGCACTTGCGTGCTGGTTTCAAAAATCATGAGTGAAGTCCTCAGGACGATATCGGTGAAAGTCGAATGGTCGTTACGGCGAAGTGGCCCGGCGATCAACTTGCGGCTGGCGTATTCGCGGCCATTCCGGAAACGCTGCGCAAGGGCCGTATCATGATCAGGCTGCGGTCCATCGGCGCGTCGTTCATCGTGCGCACTTCGTAAAGGGCCTCGAACGATCGCGTCGCCGCGCGCTGTCCGGCCAGCTTGCCCATCTGTACAGCATCGGTGACGAGGCTCGCCATGCTTTGCACGCCATGATCGCCAAGGCCCGAAATCACCACGATGTGCCGGCCCGAAGATGTCGCCACGCTGGCGATATAGCCGTAATCGCGGCCGGTGCCCTGGTCAGCCGGTCCCGCCGGGGCATCGCTGAACGATCGACCCGATCGGCGGTCCGCCAGCTTTCCGCTTTGCGGATCCCACGACAGCGTCGATGATCGGAACAGCGGCGCCGCCAGAAAGCCCATGCTGGCCAGCCGCCCGACGTAGATGATATCGTTGCCATCCAGCGCCGAAGACTTGAGGCGCGAGATCGGCGTGATGGTTGGTGATGATCCCGCCTGGCCATGCAGCGCGTTGACCACCGGCAGAATATCCCAAGTCGCCAGCGCGGTGCCAACCGGGGAGAGATGCAGGTCGAAGTCATAAAGCGTATAGAAAGATTGCGGATGCGTGGTCAGATAGTTGCCGAAATCGCCGCGAGAAAGGATCGTCGGGTCCAGGATCAGGCGATTGACGCTTTTGCGATCCTTGGCCTCTGCCAGCAGGAAGTTGTCACCCGTCACCAGAATTGATGGCTTGTCCAGCGCCAGCGGGCGCCAGAAACTGGTGGAGCGCAGCTGCAAGGCGGGATCGGCCACGCGCTTTTGCGCCGTCACGATCTGCCAGGCGACCAGGTTCAGCACCACGAAAGCCAGTGCGGCAAGAGCGAACGCGGCGCTGCGCCAACGGGGCCCGGCCGGCGCGGTATTGGTTGCATCGGGCTCCGCAGCCGCCCCGGCTTCGGGCGCGAGCAGGATGCGGTACTGACCCTTGGGGATGAACAACCGCCGCCCGCTCTGGTTGGCATAATGATCGTCCAGCCGCTTGCGCAGGCGGTGGACATAGACCCGTACCGCCGAATCTCCCACGCTGCCTTCCGCGCCGTCCTTGCCGAACACCGCCAGCGCGATTTCCACTTCCTTGGGCGCGCGGTCATCGGTGGATCGCGACACCAGGAAATCGAACAGCTGGACGAACACAGCCGAGCGCCCCGCCGCCAGCACTTCGCGAAAGCGCGCCACTTCCGCCGCGAATTGCGCGAGGTGATCCGCTGCGTCAGGAGAGGCCGGACTGTCCACCACTGGGATTTCCGGCAAGGGGCTTGATCCTCGTCAACTGACTGTTTTCGGGTCGGCATCCCCAAAGACGCCGGGCGCATGGTCAAGACTAGCGCCATCTTTCACCGGCGCAATCCATGTCTGTCATTTTATGGCGGAAATCCGCCATCTGTAACGTCTGGTAACTGTTTAGTTTAGGGAACAGCGCTGGCGGAATCACGGTATCGTGTTACGAAACGCGCGCATTGTGACGAATCAATGGCGGCCTGAAGAGCACCATCACCGGCCTGGCCGGTGCGCCACGTCCCATGCACGCCAATCGCGGGAAATCGCGCGCAGGGTGGCTCTTTCGGCCCGATGGTCGAACGCCGCCCGGCGTATCGCATCGACCGCGCGACGTGCATGCGACGGGTTCGGGGATCAGGGTTTTAGGGAGATCAAGGCATGAGCGAGCAAGGTTTCAAGATGCAGGTGGCCATGTGCCGCGCGGCACTGCTGGGGGGTGTCTGTCTGCCCATCGGCCTGCTGGCGGGGCCCGCGCTGGCGCAGGACGCCGCCGCACCCACCGCAGCGCAAGCGCGCCAGGAACAGACCGGCGGGCCGGACGATATCGTCGTCACCGCCACGCGCCAGTCGCAAGTTCTGAGCCGGGTGCCGGTCAGCATCGTCGCCAAGGACCAGATCCAGCTGGACAAGCAGGGCATCCGCTCCATCGGCGACGTGGCGCGGCTGACGCCCGGCATCACCTTTGGCCAGAGCACATCCTACTTCGGCACCGGCCAAAGCACGATCGCCATTCGCGGTGTCGATTCCGGATCGGGCATCCCGACCACCGGCGTCTATATCGACGACACGCCGATCCAGACGCGGCAGGGCATCAGCCCGTCGCTCAGCAATGCCTACCCGCAGATCTTCGATCTGGACCGCGTGGAAGTGTTGCGCGGGCCCCAGGGCACGCTGTTCGGCAGCGGCTCGGTAGGCGGCGCGGTGCGCTTCATCTCGCCCAAGCCCAATTACGATGACGTCAACATCTACAGCCGCGCCGAAGCCGCCGCGACCGAGCATGGCGCGCCAAGCTACGAGCTGGGCGTGGCCGGCGGCGCGCCCATCGTGGAGGGCAAGCTGGGCTTTCGCGGCAGCATTTGGGGCCGGCGCGACGGCGGCTATATCGACCGCCTGGATCGCTATTCCAAGAAGAAGATCGACAAGGATATCAACGGCCAGGACGTGGTTGCCGCCCGCTTCGCGCTGGGCTGGAAAGCATCGGAAGCGTTCACCATTACGCCCTCGATCTTTTTCCAGAGCCAGTCGATCGATGATGGCTCACGCTATGAACTGGCGGTGTCGAACCCCAAGAAGCAGGATTACAACCTCAGCCTGAACGCCATTCCGGAAAGCCGCCGGGATCGGTTCTACCTGCCGGCGGTGAAGATGGAACTGGACCTGGGCAGCATGTCCCTGGTTTCGGACACTTCGTATTTCACGCGCAAGACCAACTCGGTCAGCGATGACGCCTCGCTCAGCCTGGCGATCTTCGGCGGTGTGTCCGGCCGTTTCCTGCCGGGCTTCGAAAGCTACACGCCGCGCACGATCAGCAACACCAGCCAGAAGGCGTTCACGCAGGAATTGCGCCTGCAGAACAACAACACCGCCGATCGCTTCAACTGGATCGTCGGGGCGTTCTATCAGAAGTCCACAGTGCGCGATCGGTACGCGGGTTCAGACCCACGCTTGCTGGACGTGATCAACGTGGGACAGCAGCAGCAAGGCCTGCCGCCGTTCGCGTCCTTGACCGAAATCTACGGCACGGAATTATATCAGGGCCAATTCTCGGTGCTTCAGCGCAACACACATAAGGATGATCAGAAGGCGGTCTATGCCCAGGCCACTTATGAAATCCTCGATGGCCTGAAGATCACCGCCGGTGGCCGCTACACGATCGCCAAGTATCAGTTCAACGCCTTCACCGCCGGGCCGCTGTTCACCACGGATGGCAAGTCGGACACGCTGCGCGCCACCAGCAAGGACTTCACGCCCAAGATCGGCCTGTCATACCAGGCGGACAGCAATAACTTCTTCTATGCCAACGCCGCCAAGGGCGTGCGCGGACCGGGCGTGTCCCCGGCGGTGGGTGCGACATGCGGGGCCGATGGCGCGGCGATCGGCTTCGATCCGCTGGTTTCGCGCGCGGTCAGCCCGGATTCGATCTGGAGCTACGAAGCGGGCAGCAAGAACCGCCTGTTCGGTGGCAAGGTGCAGCTGGACGCGTCGGTCTATCGCATCGTGTGGAAGGACGTGCAGACCAACCTCAACCTGCCGATCTGCCAGCAGCAGCTTTTGCTCAACCTGGGCGATGCCAAGATCGACGGCTTCGACATCGCGGTGAATACGCGGCCGGTCGAAGGGCTGACGCTGGGCGCAGCAGTATCGTACATCAAGGCGCGCTACACCTCGGCGATTCCGGGGCCAAACAACACCACGATCCGCAAGGCGGGCGAGCCGCTGGCGGCCGCGCCATGGTCGGTGCAGCTCAACGGCGAATACGTCCACCCCGTGGGCGACGGCGAACTCTATGGCCGTGCAGACTACACCTACACCAGCAAGAACAAGCGGCCGCTGGACCTGAACTCCCCGCTGGTCGACCCCGTAATCCCGCGTCCGCCGGCAACTTCGCAGCTGAACTTGCGCATCGGTGGACGGTTCAGCACCAGCGGTGACAACAACGTGGATTTCAGCGTCTTCGTCAACAACGTGACGAACAGCCACCCGACGCTGAGCCTGTTCCACGAGACGCTGGATTCGACGTGGTTCCGCGCCGGTACCTTCCGGCCGCGCACGGTGGGCGTCACCTTCACCTTGCGGCACTGATACGAAAAGGGGCCGGAGCGCGCGCGGCGCTTCGGCCCTTAATACGCTACCGACAAAAAAAAGGGCCGGAACGCCCGCAGCGTTCTGGCCCTTTCTTTTACCGATAGTGATCGCGGCGCGTGGCTGGCCTTACGACTTTTCGCCGGGCCGTTGCGTCTCGCTCTTGGGCAGATAGGCCTTGTGGCAGGACTCGCACACATTATCCAACGTGCCGCCGACTTCGAACATACGCTTGGTATCGCGAGATTTGGTGGCCGCTTCGGCCTGCTTGGCGACGTCAGAGACGGCCTGGGCAAAGCCGTTCCACTCTTCGCCGCGCCCGGCGGAGTATTCCGGCGTCTGCAACGTCGCGCTCAAGTCCTGGAGGTGCAGCATGGCATCTTCCACGCGCTTCCATTCGGCATCGTTCTGCGGCTTGACCTGACGGAAGCCCTTTTCGTCACTGATGAACTGCACCGAATTCCAGAAGACCATGGCGGTGGGCTGCACCTGATCTTCCATGAAGTGGTGGACCAGCTCCTTGTCGTTCTCCGGCTTGGCTTCGGGCTTGGGCTGATCGGCCTGCTTGCAGCCGGGCAGCAGCAGGGCCGCCGCCGCGATCGTGCCTGCCATGGCTATGGTGATTGCGCTGCGTCTCATCATCGTGGCTCCCGTAAATCAGATCGAGCGGCATCGCCGTGGTTCAGCCGAGCGTGAGATCGACCCGTTGCGTATTGAAGGCGAAACCTGGGATGTATCGGCGCAGGAACTCCGCCTCGATCCGGTTGTGATCGCGCGGTGACTTCGCCTGCTTCAGCGCATCCTCCAGCTTGCCCTCGTCCCGCCCGAAGGCGAGCATGCCTTTGAGGTCGGCCCAGGCGATGTGCATTGCGGTGCCGTCCGCGCTGGTCCAACCGGGAATGATCTGCGGGGAGTAGGCGAGCGAACCGGCATCGCCGCCCGGCGTCCAGGCGCGATCCTCATGGACTTGCCGCCATGGGCCCCACGGCTGTTCGGATACCCAGAAACCCAGGTAGCTGGGCTTGCCATAAGCGGTGCCGTCCGGCCCGCAGCCGACGCCGGTACTCGCCATGACGTAAAGCCCCAAGGCCTCGTTGAAGACCACGCTGGGCAGCCAGGATTCCAGTACCAGATCGCCGGGAAACACATTGGCGCTGTTCACCCATCCGCGCGGGAAGGTGTGGACCGGCGCGCGCTGCGCCAGATCGGCGCTCCAGGTCGCGCTGCCATCGGCGCGGCGCCCGGCGAAGAAGCGGTAGGCGGAACGATTCAGCACCTGGGCGATGGGCACGCGCAGCAGCATCAGCTGGTTCATCAGGCCATCGGTGTTGCCGTTCAGTCCGTAGATATAGATGAAGCCATCGCGGTTGGCGCGATAGCCGCGGCCCATCTGCAGGATCGACAGCAGCGAGAAGCAGCCATCCGGCTCATCGAAGAAGGCCAGCGTCCGGCGCGATTGCTGTTCGAAGCTTTCGAAGCGGACGGGGGTGGTGCCGTCCTGGTTGCGCCATGTGCGCCCGCCATCGTCGGAATAGATCAGCTTCGCGCCGATCCAGTGGCGCGGACGATCCTCGGCGCGGTCCAGCGTGGCCAGGAACTGGATCAGCCGTCCGCCCACCCACAGCAGGCCGTGGCCGTGATACTTGGGCGCATCGGGGTGTGTCCCCATGTCGAGATCGGGGTAGCCTGCCAGATCGGCAAAGCGCGGGGCAGCGGGGCCGCCGGTGATCGTCCAGACGCGGCTGTTGTACATGGCGCGCGGCGGCCAGGTCCAACCCGGACCATCGTTCACCGCCAGGAACTGTCGCCCGTCCGCCGCCCAGGTCGCCTTGTAGCCATCGCCCAGTCCACCCAGGCGCCGGATCGTGGCGTCCTGCAAGGAAACGCCCGTTACCCGGTGGGCGAGGGCGGGGGAAACGCGCGGCCTGGCGCTGAGCGGGAAGCTGCCCGCCCCACAGGCCATGCCGGCGCTCAGCAGCAGCGTCTGCTTCACGATGTCGCGCCGGGTGGCCATCGGGGGCGGTCCTGGCCGGCCTACTTCTTCTTGCCCTTGCCCGCGGGCGCAGTGGCCGCCGGAGCAGGGGCTGCAGGTGCCGTGGCGGGGGCGGGGGCGGCGCCGTTGGTGGCATCGGTCTTCATCGACACGGTGCCATCATCGTTCACCTTGAACAGCGGGTCTTCCTTGTCGCAGAGGTATTCCTTGATCTCGTACTCCGGATTGAGCTTGTATCCGTATGAGAAGCGATAGGGCTCCTGCAGGGTCTCGGGGTCCTCCACCGTGATCTGGTCTTCCAGATAGCCCGGCGCGGTCAGGCGGATGCGCTCGGTGATCTGCATCTTGCCGCTGTGGGGGATTTCGAAGAACTGCACGTCCTCGCGCACGCCGCGCGTGGTGACGACCAGGGTATCGCCTTCCCAGCGGCCCACGGAATACCCGTAGTAGTTGGGCGAAAGCTCGTCATCGGGCGGCATCGTCTTGCCCAGCAGGATGCGCCGCGTCTGCGTCAGGAATTCGGCCAGCACGGTGACCTGGCCCGGCGTCTGCAGGATTTGCAGCGGGAAGATCGCGCCCATGATCGAAGGCATGCCTTCGGGCAGACACAGCGTGCTGGGATCGGCCAGCGGTGTACCGGCGGCGATCTTGGCGTCACGATCGGCGCGCTTGGCCTTCCACTGGCTGGCGAACGGTTCCTTCAGCTTGGGGCCGCCGTTGGGCACCGGCAGTTCCTTGAACGTATTCTCGTCCCCGGCGAAAGGATCGGGATAGATTTCCCACACACCCGAGATGTCCGGTCCTTCCACCTTGGCGGCGGGCGCCGCGGGCGCGGGCTTGGTAGCGGCCACGGCTTGAAGGGGCATGCCAAGGCCCAGCGCGGCCATGAGGGCGATCTTCGAAAGTCTCATCACAATCCTCCATCCAGCCGGCTACGCCGGGATCAGCGCCCGGGTGCGATCGGCAACCCCTTGCCACCCCACCGCCGCAAGCGGTGATGGGCAGCGCTTATCTCAGCGCGAAAAGCCTAAGCCCGAAAAACAGGGGGCCGGACAATGCCAGCCCCCCGCGATCACCAGGCGCTCAGCGTCTTGCCGCCCGGCAGCGTCACGGTCTTGAGCATGCCGCCCGGCTGGCCGTTGCGCAGCGGGTAATAGGCGATGCCGATCTTGTCGCCCGCCTTGATGGTGTTCACTTTCCACCCGGCGCGGCTCATCATGTTGGTGCTGTTGCATTCCAGCACGTACTTCGTGCCCTTCACGTCCAGCACGACGAAGCTGTGCGGATTGGTCCAGCGGAACTGGCTGACAGAGCCGGTGGCCTGCTGGATCTTGGTCTGGTCGAACATCGCGAAGCTGTGGTGGGCCAGCGCCGGCGTCACGCCCAGCAAGCCCAGAACCATAGCCGCTACAAACTTCTTCGCACGCATCATCCAACTCCGTTCGCTGATCGGCATCGCCGATCCTCATCTATTGCGTTTGCATGTCCGTCTGCCGGGAACCGATCGGCGCGTGCCCCGTCATTCCAGCTTTTCGTCCGTGACGCCGGCCCGGCATCGGATGCGCCAGGCAAACGCCACATCACCCATCCAAGGTAGCACTGGCCTGCGGCCAGCAAAGCGCATTACAGTTTTGATACCGTTACTGTAACGCGCCGCGCCTGCTACCGATCTCTTATGATTTCAGGCACTTGCGCCGGGCAAGCGGATATTGCCCGCCCGGCGTCGGGGCTTCGAGCCTCAGCCCTCGATACCGCCCATCAGGCCGTACTTCAGCTCCATGTATTCCGACAAGCCGTGGCGCGAACCTTCGCGGCCCATGCCCGATTGCTTGACGCCGCCAAAGGGTGCCACCTCGCTGGAGAGGATGCCTTCGTTGATCGCCACCATGCCGTATTCCAGCCCTTCCATCACGCGCCAGATGCGGCCGATGTCACGGCTGTAGAAATAGGCGGCCAGGCCGT